>CANIEM010000001.1 GCA_947466515.1 Verrucomicrobia subdivision 6 bacterium
CTGGGGTTTGAGTTGCAAAGCACCAATGTTTCAATCGGAGCATCAGGGATGATGCGCCCTACCTAGGGTTTGAGTTCCAAACCATCAATGTTTCAATCGGCGCATCAGGGATGATGCGCCCTACCTGGGTTTTGAGTTGCAAACCACCAATGTTTCAATCGGCCCCGACGGGGCATGGTTAGGACGGGGAGGTTGAGCGGGGAGGTGGAGGTTGCTAGGGTTTGGGAATGAGTGGGTTTGAAAAAATGTTGAGGGTTGGGCTGGCCTGTGGATGGGGCTTGGGAGTGGCGCTTTGGGCAGAGGACAAGGCGCCAGGGAAGGAGGAACCGCCGAAGGAGCTAGTGAAGTTGGATGTTGCGGAGGAGGTTAAGTTGGGTCGGGGGATGGCGTACCAAGCTTTTTCCGCGGAGCAGCAGGAGGCTTGGAGACCGGCGAAGGATTTGTATACGGCGGCATTGCAGAAGGCACCGGAGATTCCTTGGATTCGAATGCGACGCGGGTTTTGTGAAATTAAGTTGGAGGATGAGGAGGCGGCGCGGGCAGATTTTGCCAAGGCTATTTCCCAAGGGGTTTCGACGGAGAAGGCGGATGCGGTGAATGATCTGCAGTTTTTGATTACGTTGCGTTCCCGTGGCGGGCCGCTGGCTGAATTTAGGGATCCGAAGGGAGCGATGGCTCTCTCGCGGCGTTTGGTAGAGTTGGATCGTACGACCGACAATGTTTTGCTGGAGGCGGCGTGTTTAGCGGAGTCGGACCAGTATCTGCGAGCGCAGGAGGTGCTTTTGGCTCGGCTGCGGGAAGTGGAGGAGGGTGAGGACAAGGCGAGGTTAAAGGCGGCGGTGGAGACTTTTCGGAGGCAATCGAAGTTTGGTCCTGCTTTATCGGGGTTGGAGTTGGAAAAGGATGGAAAGTATGCCGAGGCAATGGATGAGTATACTAAAGTGCTAGACCAAGCGCCCGACACGGCGTGGGTTTTGATTCGGCGTGCCCTTTGTCTGGCCAAGACTGGGGATCCTGCGGGGGCGAAGGCGGATTTGAGGCGGGCGATGCGCTTGATGCCGGAGACGGCTACGGATCGGGTGATGGTGGCTTGGGCGAAGGCGAACTGCCCGTTTCTGGAGTTTCGAGATGGGGCGGGAGCGGTGAGTCTGGCCAAGCGGGCGATCCAGGATGAACCACTGATTCCGACGTATGGAATTCTGGCTTCGGGCTATGCGGAGATGGGCGATTTTCGCAGGGCGCAGGAGACGGCGATGCTGGCTTTGAGCAAGGGTGCGAGTGGAACAGAGAAAAAGGAGTTGGAGAAAAAGTTGGTGCTATTTCGAGAGAAGAGGGCGGAGGTGGATGACTGGGCTCCAAAAGCGTCCTCGGCGGAGGCAACTTTCTAGAGTTTGGTTGCGGGGGAGTTCTCGGCTAGCAAAGGAGATGTCTTTGAAGTGGCTTTTATTTGTGGGGCTGGTGGGGTTGAGCTTGGGGTGGGTGGCGTGTGGAAAAAAAAGCGTGGTGGCGAGTGATTTAATTGATCGGGAGCTTTTTTTTGGTAATCCCGCCTTGGCCAGTCCGCAGCTTTCACCGGATGGGCGTTGGATTGTTTTTTTGCGGGAGAAGAATGGGATTTTAAATCTTCATTTGGTTGCTTGGGGTCAACCGATGGAGACGGCGAGGCCGTTGACGGATGAGAAGGGGCGACCTCCAGCGGGTTTTACGTGGACGAGGGATTCGCGCTACCTGCTGGTCTCGCAGGATTCGGGTGGGGATGAGAACTACCGACTGCGACGGTTAGATTTGACGGCGCCGGCGGATGGAGCGACGGGATTGCCGACGGCGGTAGAGCTGCCCTTAAAGAAGGGGGCACGGGCTAGTGTGATGGCCTTACCGAAGGGGATGCCAGGGGAGGCGTTACTGCAAGTGAACGAGCGGGATGAAAAATATTTTGATGTGGAGCGGTTGCAGATTGAGTCGATGACGCGGAGTCCAGTCTGGGAAAATAAAGAGGGATGTGCAGATATTGTAGCGGATCTGGATGGGGTAGTTCGGTTGGCGACGAGGATGACCAAGGATGGGGGGACGGAGTTGATGCGGGTCGAGGGAAAGAAGCTTTCTGCACCGATTTTGAAGGTAAGTTGGCAGGAGTCGATGGGTGGATTTACTTTTCGGCCTGGGAATCGGACGATGTATTTGGAGACGAACGTGGGGCAGGAGGATTTGTCTTATTTGGCGGAGATGGATCCGAAGTCGGGCAAATTGAGTAAGATGGAGTCGGATCCGTTGGGTCGGGTGGATTTGGCGCGGGCGGCTTTTTCGGAGGCGACGGATGAGTTGGTGGGGACGGTTTATTTGGATGATCGAAAGAGAAACTATTGGAGGGATAAGGGCTTTGAGGAGGATTTTCTTTTTCTGCGGAAGATGTTTGCGAATCGGGAGGTGGGGTTGGCGGATATGTCGGGGGATGATGGTCGTTGGTTGGTTTTGAGTTCGGGGGATACGGATCCTGGGACGTACTATTTATTTGATCGTGGGACGAAGGAGGTAACGAAGTTCGGGGCTTTGCGCCCTGATTTACCGCAGGAGAAGTTGGCGCCGATGGTATCGGTGCGGTATCGGTCATCGGACGGGATGGAAATTCCTGGGTATTTGACGTTGCCGGTGGGGAAGGTGGCAAAGAATCTGCCATTGCTGGTGATGCCGCATGGGGGGCCTTGGGCGCGAGATTTCTGGGGGTACAGCGGGACGGTGCAATTTTTTGCAAATCGTGGGTTAGCGGTGTTGCAGCCGAATTTCCGGCAATCGACGGGGTATGGAAAAAAGTTTTATGCGGCGGGGCGTCACGAGTGGGGGGATAAGATGCAGGATGATTTGACGTGGGGGGTAAAGGATTTGGTGGCGAAGGGGGTGGTGGATCCGAAGCGGGTGGCGATTTATGGGGGGAGTTATGGGGGGTATGCGGCGTTGGCGGGGTTAGCGTTTACGCCTGAGGTATATGCGGCGGGGGCGTCTTTTGTGGGACCCTCGAATCTGTTTACCTTATTGAATTCGATTCCTCCGTATTGGGAATCGGTGCGGCGGCAGTTTGATTATTTTGTGGGGGATCCAAAGAATCCTGAGGATGAGGCGCGGATGCAGAGGCAGTCTCCGATATTTTCGGTAGGGAAGATGAGGGCGCCCTTGATGGTGGTGCAGGGGGCGAATGATCCTAGGGTGAAGCAGGCGGAATCGGATCAGATTGTGGAGGCGTATCGGAAGCGGGGTCAAGCGGTGGAGTATCTGGTAGCGGCGGATGAGGGGCATGGGTTTGCGCGTCCTGACAATCGGATGGCGGCGATGTTGGGGTTGGAGCGTTTTTTGCATCGGCACATTGGGAGTAAGGTGCAGGACGAGGCGCCGAAGTGGTTGGAGGAGAAGTTAGGATTGCTGGTGAAGGGTGGGGGTGGGGCGGGCGGACAACAAAAAGCAGACACGGTTAAGAATCGCTAAGCAGTTTTGGATCGTTTTTTTGGGATAAGCTTTTTTCCCTGTTTTCATAGGGAAAATTTGAACTTTTTGCCAACTTATTCACTATGCAAACCCCTTGGGATGGGGTTTGGATTTGGCCTGATAGGTGGGCTAGGTAAAAAGATCTTAGTTCATTGAAAGAACAGAGTCTGGTGGAAGGGGCGAAAGCCTACTTTCATTTGAAGACTCTCAGGATAGCTCCAGGTAACTGGAGAATGGTCGGGGAACCTTGACTGCCCCGGCCCCCGAGTTGGATCACAAGTCCAGTTCGGGCATGTCTCACCGAATCCCGCGGCTGGGGTCGCACCCAGAAAAGCATCGGCAAAAGAAGAGCGAAAGCGAAACTGATGACGGTGTCCGTAGAATGCGAATAAGGGGTTTGCGAGGCCGGCAGCGATAACTAAAGAAGCCGCATGCTGGTTAAGTTACGTTGGGGGGGAGGTTTCGGCCCCCTTGGCGGACGCAGTCGCTCCAAGAAAAGGGCGATGGTTGCTACTGTGAGGAAAGTCAGGTGTCCGTAGTTGGCTTGAGTGAGGAGTTCGTAAGGCTCCTGGCTCTAAGGTTCCTCCTCATGCAGGGGGAACGCGAAAAGGGCTGGCTGGCGGATAGACGGAGACGGGAGATTAAACCGGCAGGTTTAGTCAACAGCCCGTTTCTGAGTTCGGGGGGCGGACCCGAGAGGGACGTCGCCCGGCTACGAGAAAAAAGCAACCTGAGAGATAAGAAGCTAGACCCGTGGCGGGGGGCCAACGCGGTGCCAAAAGCACTGGCTGTCCTCCCGACTAAAGGCGGTGACTCGGAAAACAACCTGTCACAGGGTAATTCTCGTGGGTGGGTCAACGCCGTGTGTGGCGCGCCCGTACCGGCAGGTACGGACCGAACCAGGCAAAGAGGCTTCACTCAATAGATTGCGATCAGGGATGGTCGCGAAGGCCCTGCTATGAGGCCTAAACTTCTCCTCCGCCGTGAAGCGGGGGTGGTGAATAGCGTCGGGAAACTGGCAGCCGAAGCAAAAAGCAGGATGAATCGAGAGATTGGTCCAGGCGCCAAATAGCCAGTCACTGGGAAAGAGAGCGTGGCGAGCTCCCACTCCCGTATGAACCCTTGGAGGCAAAACCTCCAAGGGTTCTTTTTTTTTTTGTAGTGAACAGGCGTGAGGTGGGGCAGGAGAAATAAAAGCGGGGTGTTGGGGTGAAAGACATTGACCCCGCAGGGGGAAACTGGTCTACTTTCTAGTTCATCTATACGGAGGTACAACGTGGCTAAAAGGTTAGGAATAAAAGCAAAGATAAGAGTAGAGGTTGGCGGTCGTCGTCCTCGGCGAGTCCGCAAGAGTGGACGTGTGCCTGCGGTGATGTATGGGGCGGGCACTTCGCAGGTTTTAGAGTTGAATGGGCGTGAGATTGCGGAAGCATTGCATCGGGCTACTTCGGAAAATGTTTTGGTGGATTTAACGATTGAGGGAGAGGGTGGGGCAACGAGTAAAAAGATTGCCTTGATCCGAGAGGTGCAGCATCACCCTTTGCGGGATACGATTGAGCATGTGGATTTTTATCAGATTGATGAAAGCAAGAAGTTGCGGGTGGAAGTTCCGGTGCACGAGGTTGGGGAATCGGTGGGAGTGCGCACGGGTGGTGGAATTTTGGATCACGCTTTGCGAACTTTGCGGGTGGAATGTTTGCCGAAAGATTTGCCTGAGCGGATTGACGTGGATGTTTCCAATTTGGCGGTAGGCCAAGCAGTGCATGTGGGCGAGGTGAAACTTCCTGATGGGGTGGTTGTTCTGAATACGAAAGAATTGCCAGTGTTCATGGTGCTTCTGCCGAAGGTGGAAGAGGAGCCGGTTCCAGGTGCAGCCGCGGCTGCGACGGAGCCTGAAGTAATCCGGCAGAAGAAAGAGGGAGAAGGGGAAGAGGGTGCGGCACCAGATAAAAAGGATTCGGCCAAGGGAGAAAAGAAAGAACCCGCCAAGGTTGAAGCCAAGGAGGGGACCAAGAAGGAACCGGCCAAGAAATAACGGGCAGGAGGGGCGATGGAGATCGGCCTGGTTACTGGATTGGGGAACGAAGGAAAGTCCTATGAGGGGACTCGTCACAATTTCGGTTTCGAGGTGGTGGATCGGATCGCAACCCAACATGGGCTCCGATGGGAAAAGTGTCGCTACGCGGAAGCGTGGGCGGCCCGTACCCCGGAAAACCTAGTCTTGCTCAAGCCGACGACGATGATGAATGCCTCTGGCGAGGCGATTCAAGCGGCGCTGGCCTGGTGGAAAGTCCCCCAAGAAAAATTTATGGTGATATTAGATGACGTCGACCTGCCTCTGGGAAAGCTCCGCTTACGGGCGGAGGGTTCTACAGGAGGCCATCGCGGCCTTAGCTCGATCGAAACGCTTTTGGGAACGCGGGCCTATTTGCGTTTGCGTGGTGGGGTGGGGCGTCCGGTGGGGGAGCGAGACACGGCGGATCACGTCTTGGAAAAATTTACGCCAGAAGAGCGGCCGTTGGTTGCTCGGATGGTGGAGGCGGCCGCGGAGGCTGTGGGGGCTTGGAGGCAAGGAGGCTGGGAGGCCGCTTTGCCACTGGGCAACCGGAAAGTGGAAATATGAAAACATACGACCTGTTGGTGATTTTAGATTTAGGGGGCAAAGAGGAATCTCTGCCTGAGGTATTGGCACAAGTTGAGGGTGAGGTGAAAGCGGTAGGCGGGAAAGTAACCCGGACTCAAAAAATGGAACGCCGAAAATTCGAGTATGTGGCGGGCGATCTTGAGTCGGGTTTCTACGCGAACCTGACTTGTGAATTACCTCCTGAATCAATTGTGAAATTGCGAGGGAAGTTGGCCCTTTGTGCGCCAGTTTACCGATATCTTCTTGTTTCGATTTCGGCGAAAGAGCTGGCTCGTCAGAAGCAGGCGCCGGCGGAAGTTGCCGTTTAAGGAGAGTGTCGTGGCCAGCCTGAATAAAGTACTTTTGATGGGGAACCTGACGAGGGATCCCGAGGTAAGGCATACACCGAAGGGGACGGCGGTGGGGGATTTGGCGATGGCGATCAACATGACGTACAAGGCGCAGGACGGGACGGAGAAAGAGGAAGTTTGCTATGTGGATGTGGTGGTCTGGGGTCGGCAAGCGGAGACGTGTCGGGATTATTTGACGAAGGGGGCTCCTGTTTTTGTGGAAGGGCGTCTGCAGTTGGATCAGTGGGAGGGACCTGAGGGAGAAAAGAAGAGTCGGATGCGGGTGCGAGCGGATCGGGTGCAGTTTCTTTCGCGTAGCGGGGGCGGTGGTGGCGGTGGAGCGCGTGGGTCGCGGAGTGATGGAGCTGGGGGTGGAGCGCCGAGCGAAGGGGGAGCCCCCAAGCAGGCTAGCCCGCCTCGGGATCTTCCCGAAGACGACGTACCTTTCTAAACAAAAACAAAAAGAAACAGGAGAACCAGAAGCATGAACATTGAAGTGATTTTAAAAGGGCCGGTAAAGGGATTGGGAGCGGAAGCGGATATGGTCAAGGTACGTCCTGGCTATGCGAGGAACTTTTTATTTCCCAATGGGTTGGCAACGCCGCTGAATGCGGGAAGCCGACGCCAAGTGGAGTCGTTGAAGAAAAAGCGGGGAGAGCGGGAAGCGGCGGAGGCGGCGGCGGCTCAGGAGAAATGTGGCAAGCTGGCACGGTTGATGTTGGCTTTCGAGCTGAAGCAAGCGCAAGAGGGGGCGGAAAAGCTTTTTGGAGCGATCACAGCCGCGGAGATTGCGGCGGCCTTAGTGGAAAAAGGTTTCGAAGTAGATCGCCGAGATATTTCGCATGCCAAGGCGATTAATCAGGTAGGGGAGCATGAGGTGGTGGTAGACCTAGGTTATTCGATTAAAGCGACGATCAAAATCAAGGTGACTGGGAATACGGATGAGAACTTTGAAAGAGCGTCGAAAACGAAGCGGCCTCGCAAAGCGGCTGTTTCGGCTGAAGCTAAAGAAGACAAGTCGGAATAACCATTTTCAAGTTATTGCTCATCAATGAGTAATAACTCGTGCAACTGGTTATAGACAACTGCTTATAGATAGCTATTTACGTAGTTTACCGTGAAAAAATCGGACATGGCAACGGGTGTGCTCATTGGGGGGTCTTTTGGACCTCGCGGAGGGGTTTTGCCTCTGGCTTTTCTGTTCTTAGTTGGGTTGGGATTGGGCGGAGCTTTGGCCCAGGAACCTGCGCAGACGGGGGTGCCTGCTCAGACGAAGCAGAAGCAGTATGTGCCGTCTCCTTCTTCATCGGAAAAAGCGGCGACAGGGCAGATTCGGATTTTAGAGATCGAGTACTCTTGTAAGAGGAGTGATGTCACGTTGAACGAAGAAAAGTTGCGACAGAACATGAGAAGCAACAAGGGTGGGGTGTACTCCCAACAGGTGGTGGATGGAGATATTGAGAGTCTTTATCAGACGGGTGATTACACCAATGTGCAAATTGTGACTTCGCAAGTGACGGTTGATGGGGAGCAGGGGGTGCGCCTAAGTGTGATGATCGATCCGAAAGTGCGAGTTTCGGCGGTGGAGGTAAAAAGGAAGCGGGCGGATGGTGGCTTGGATGATGAACTGTCGGTGGATAAGGATGATTTACTCGATCTTAAATTGAAGGCGTTGACGGCGAATGATGCGAAGGGGGCGGCGGCGATTGCGAATGCATTTACTCCAAAAGAAACAGTGACGAAGGCGGGGGATATTTTGAGTGAGGAGCGGATGCAGCGGGATGCCTTCGCCATGGAGGATTTTTACCGAGATAAAGGGTACAAGGACGTAAAAATCAAATACAAGGAAGTAGATGTGAAGGGGGAAGAAGCGAAAGTTGTTTTTGAGATCGAAGAGGGAATCCGAGGATTTATCAGCAAGATCCGATTTATCGGAAATCAAGCGGTGGAGACGAAGGACCTAGAGAAGGTGGTAAAGCTGAAGCCAAAGGCGTGGTGGCAGCTTTTTAGTAAATCAGATCGATTTGAGGAACTCGCCATGAAAGACGATTTGGCACGCTTAAAGAATCTGTATCTGAATCAGGGTTATATCGACGCGAAGATTGATGGTCAGGTGGACTTGCCAAGGAGCATGAAAAACAAGGAAGCGCAGACGGATGCGGCGGCGCCGCGCGGGGAGGATTTTGATCCTGATGAAATTCCAGCGGAGGATCTGACCCTTACTTACCGAATTGAGGAAGGGCGACAGTATCGAGTGGGAACTCTTTCGGTTGAGGGGAATACATTCTTTTCGACCGACGACCTGATGAACGAGCTGACCCTGAAATCGAAGATGGTGGAAATCTTTGATCAGATTGATTTAAAAATGGTCAAGGCGGATGGGTTACAAGAAGGTGAAGTTTACTCGGTGAACTCCCTGCAGGCCTCGATCGAAACGCTGCAAAATAAGTATGGCCGGCGTGGTTTCCGTGAAGCACGGATCGAGTATCGGATGGTGCCGAATGTAGAGACGGGGCGGATCGATGTTGGTTTTTCGGTGAAGGAGGGGGAGAAGTTTTACGTCGATAAGATAGAAATTCAGGGGAATACCGTGACCAAGGACAAAGTCATTCGTCGTGAAATTGATTTAGCGCCTGGGGAGGTGTTTGACACCGTTCGGGAAAAGGCGAGTAAGCAGAAGCTGGAGGGCTTGAACTATTTCTCCAAGGTGGAGACCTATGCGGAGGAGACGGACGTACCGAATCGGCAGAAGTTAATTGTGAAGGTGGAGGAGAAGCCGACGGGAGAAGTTAGTTTCGGGGCTGGATTTAGTTCGGTCGAGTTGCTCACGGGTAATATTACTTTGGGAGAAAAGAATTTCGATCTGGCAAAGATTTTTGACAGCTTCCCACCGCGTGGCGGCGGGCAGAAGGTGCGCTTGCAAGCCTCGATCGGTTTCCGTTCCCAGAACCTGAATCTTTCCTTCACGGAGCCTTGGTTTCTGGATAAGCCCCTGCGTTTGGATGCTGGTGGGTACTACAATGGAGCCTCATACTTGAGTGAGTACTATAACCAGAAGAACTACGGGGCGTTTACGGGTTTGAGTCGGCGATTGGGAGATGATTTCCCCTTGAACAAGTGGTCCACAGGGATTACCTACCGACCAGAGTTTTACGATATTTCGGATCTGCAATCCACGGCGCCCCCTTATTTTCAAGCTTCGACAGGGGATACCTTTAAATCTTCTCTGCGGGGTTCTTTGACTTATGACGGGCGAGATAGTTACATGCTGGCGCGGTCGGGGCAGTACTTTGAGTTGGGGGCGGAGGGTGCGGGAGGACCGCTTCTGGGCAGTGAAAATATTTGGAAGATCAAGGCGGAGTACAGGTTCTATTACACGTTATGGAAGGAGAAGGACGTGATCTTCTCGGCGCGGGCTTTAGTAGGTTTAGTGGATGGTTATAAGAGCACCCAGTACGTACCGGTTTGGGATCAGCTTTTCGCGGGGGGATCGGGCTCGGTTCGAGGTTTCGATCCATCGTTGGGTAGTACGGTGAACGGGGGATCGGTGGGGCCGAAGCAGGACGGGCAACCGGTGGGAGGGAGCACCCAGGGGACTTACCAAGCGGAGATCACGGGTCCTTTCCCTATTTTGGAGAATCGAGTCCGATGGGCGGCTTTTTGTGACGGTGGTTTCGTGAACGAGAACGTTTTTGATTTCCAGCCCAAGACCTACAATAACACTCAGTCGATTATGGTGAATGGTGTGCAAACGAGCTATACTGCCGTAAACGGAGGATTCCAGATTGGTGCGGGGGTGGGGATTCGGATGGATATTGGGATTGGGCCGATGAAGTTTGATATTGGTGTCCCTGTGATGACGGGAGATTCGGGTAATGGGGGTGGCTTGGGCGCATTCAAAATGTACTTTGACGGCGGGTACCAGTTTTAATAAGCTTTCTGACTATGAAATCAACTCTGACTCGTATTGGCCAAGGTGCGCTTGCACTGGCTTTCCTCTCCCTCGGTTCGGTAGCAACTGCGCAAGACTTCACAAAAGTCGCAGTGGTCGACTACAACGCGATTTTAAAGGAGTACTACAAGGCGAAGGATTCGCAAAAGCAGATGGAAGAGTTGGCGGGTGGGTACCAAAAGGAGCGGAACGACCGTGAAGCGGCGTTGAAGACTTTAGTTGAGGGGATTAACGCCCTGCAAAAAGACATGCAAGATCCTGCGATTTCCGATGCAAAGAAAAAGGAAAAGGAGAATCAGTTGAAGGCGAAAGGGGAAGAGGGACAGGTGAAGCAGCGGGAGATGATGGCTTTCGGACAAACGGCATCGAAAATTCTAGAAGATAAGCGTCAGCGTTTGACTACGGAATTGACCGAAGAGGTAAACAAGGCGTTGGCGACGGTGGCGAAGAACAAATACAACATGGTATTTGTGAAGCCCCAAGTTCCAAGCCCTGGGGCCTTGATCTTTTCTGAAGGAATGGACGATGTGACTCAGCAGATTCTGGGCATCTTGAACAAGGACGCTCCCTCTGGGTCGAAAAAAGAAGAGAAGAAGTAGTTCGGTCTGTGGGACTGAGTGCTATGAGTTCCACGCGGAGCGTGGGTGAACTCGCCGAGTTGGTGGGTGGAGTGGTTGAAGGGGATGGGACATGCCTAATTCGCGGGGTGGCAGATTTAGCGGGAGCGGGAGTGGGTGAGATATCCTTCTTTGCCCATCCACGGTACGAAAGTGCGGCGCGACAGACGAAGGCTGGGGCCTTGGTGGTGGGGCCGACAGCTCCTAAAAATTTAGGTAAAGTACGAATTCGAGTTGCGAATCCCTCTGCGGCGTTTACAAAAATCGCGGCACTTTTCGCGCCTCCACCAGCGGAGCCAATTATGGGAAGTCATCCCACGGCGATTGTGGCTCAGGGGGTGGTGCTAGGGAAAGGGGTGGGGATTGGTGCTTATGTGGTGATTGAAGAGGGGGTGGAGATTGGGGAGAGGACGCAGATTCGCGCGGGGGTGCATGTGGGGAGGCAGGTGAAGATTGGGGCGGAGTGTGTTGTGCATCCGAGAGTTTATCTTGGAGAGCGATGTGTGATTGGGAATCGGGTGGTATTACATGCGGGGGCGGTGGTGGGGGCAGATGGGTTTGGATACGAGATGAAAGAGGGGAAGCACGTGAAGATTCCGCAGTTGGGATATGTGCAGATTGATGATGATGCGGAGATTGGGGCGAACACGACGATTGATCGTGGACGTTTTGCCAGGACTCATATTGGGGAAGGGGCGAAGATCGATAATTTAGTGATGATTGCGCACAATTGTGTGGTGGGTCCGCATAGTGTGATTGTGGCGCAGAGTGGGCTCTCGGGCAGCACTACGATGGGTCATCACGTGGTGATTGCGGGGCATGTGGGGACGGTGGGGCATTTGCATTTGGGTGATGGGGCAATTATTACGGCTAAGGCTGGGGTAACGAAGGATGTGCCTGCGGGGCAGACTTGGCGGGGGGCTCCGGCCCGTCCGATCAAGGAGCAGATGGAGATGGAAGCACACATGCAGCAGTTACCGCAGCTAGCGAAACGGTTGAAGGCTTTGGAGGAAAAGAAGGGGAGGAAGAAGCAGGTGGTCGTGAAAAAAAAGATGAAGTGAGGTTGGTTGGTGGTAGGTGTCGGTTGGATTTACAGGTACGTTCAGAAATATTCCACATGAAAAAGTTAGTAGTCGATAAGCTCGATAGGTAACTAAAAAAGGACAGGGTATGCCCAAGATATTTATTGATCCTTCAGGAAGGCGACAGAAAAGGATTCTAGGGGTACTCGTCGTAGCAGGGTTACTTGCGGCAATCCTGTTGGGAGCGTTTTGGATCGATTTGGAAAATCTTCCTGTTCGCATTCCGCCGAAATTTTCCGCCGACTACGCCTTCTGTTTGGCTTCGGATTTGGCTCTTCCTCTGATTCCTAGTGAACCGCTGTGGCGGAAATGGTGGCGTGCTATTCCACCAGTCCATGCAGCGAGAGTAGGACCCGTTCGACTGGCTTTCTTTGATCCAGAGGACGAATCCTCCCGCATTTCACTCCAAGAGAATAAAAGTGGGATCACGCACGTAGCCATTACTTGGTGGACGTTAGGTGCATCGGGATACGAGTTGGAGTCTCAAGTGCATGAGGAAGGGCATATTGCACTTTATGATAAGATTCGTTTGTTACCCGTTCTTACTAATGACGAGGGAGGGGAACGTCAACCTGAGCCAGTTGAGACCCTTTTACGCCTAAAGCCTGACAGGCAGAGAATTCTTCTTGAATCCTTGATCACTCAGACCCAAGCCCTAGGCGCACCTGGCTTGATGATCGACTGGGGTGAAATTGACCCATCCTTAAAGTATCAGATGAGTGGTTTTCTTGGACGACTCGCCGACTTGCTTCACGAAAACCATTTGGAGTTATGGGTGATTATGCCAGTTGGGCAGGAGCTAGAGGCGTATGATCTAGAATCTCTGTGTGACCAAGCGGACCGCCTCGTGGCAATGCTTCACGACGAGACTGGAGAGGCGGATCCTCCTGGTCCGATTGCCTCCCTCGATTGGTTCGAAGGATGGTTGAAAGCGATGATGTCATATGGGCGTTCAGAGCAGTGGATTATCTCTCTTGGTGTTCATGGGTATGACTGGACGCAAGGCGAACCACGAGCCGAAACATTAGGTTTTTATGATTCGCTTGCCCGGGCTCATTGGGCGGGCTTGCCAAGGATTGAGTCTTCGAGCCAATCGGATCAGCCCCATTTTGCCTACCGACTTGGGAAACAGCGTCACGACGTCTGGTTTCTCGATGCAGTCACCATGGCAAATCAAATTAATATCTTGGAGCAGTATGCGCCGGGAGGGATTGGAATGTGGAAGTTGGGTTTGGAGGATCGCGATGTCTGGAAAGTATTTTCTGCTGAGGGAACAGGAAAAACTAGCTCGTCCGGACTTCCGCGAACGGTTCGCCCCTCGGGAATGATCGGTCATGTAGGGGAGGGGGATGCGTTGATACCCTACCTTGAAGAGCAGAACGGTCGTCGCGTCCTTCTGCCGATGGCCAACGGATATTGGCGCGGAATTTACGACCCTTTACCCCATCCTGCTTCTGTGATGCATAGTGGGAACCAGCGGAGTGACCAAGTTGCGTTAACATTTGATGATGGTCCGGACTCTGAGTGGACACCCAAAATACTCGATATCCTGAAGGAGAATAAAGTCTTAGCCACCTTCTTTATTGTTGGAAGTAGCGCCGAATCACATCCTGATTTGATCCAGCGTATTCTTGAGGAAGGACACGAACTAGGGAACCATACCTTTACCCATCCTAATCTTTCAGGAATTTCGGATCATCAGATTCGCCTTGAACTCAACGCTACCCGAAGGCTCTTGGAGGGTCTCACGGGTCGATCCCTGCTCTTCTTCCGACCTCCCTACAACGCAGATAGTAATCCTGAGACTTCGAGCGAACTGCGACCTTTACGTATCGCACGAGATCTTGGGTATGTGACAGTCGGTCAGTCGATCGATTCGAAGGATTGGGAGCGCCCAGGGGCTGAGGCAATTTTCGAGGCCGTTCAGCAAGGACGAGCGCACGGGCAAACCGTCCTCTTTCATGATGGAGGGGGGGACCGAAGCCAGACGGTGGCGGCCTTACCAAGAGTGATTTCCTATTTGCGCGAGCGGGGCGACCAAATCACAACCGTAGGTACGCTACTAGGGTTGGCTCCTTCTGAGACAATGCCACATATATTACCTGAGCCATGGACTCTCTCTGGGGTGACACATTTCATCTTTTGGTTATGGCGGATCTCGCAAAAAAGCTTGGGTATTTTGTTGCTCTGCACCACCGTATTTCTTGTTCTACGCTTGGGGGTTGTTTGGATCGGATCCTCTTCTCCGCCCCAACCCGTGCGATTGGAGAAACCCCTAGGTGTCTCTGTTTTACTTCCAGCCTTTAACGAGGCGCGTGTTCTGGGCGAAACTTTGATTTCGCTCGGGCTCACCTCTTATCCTGGGCCAATCGAATTTATTGTGATCGATGATGGATCTACGGATGAAACGGCGGCACTGGTGCAGGAAAGGCTGCAGGTTGACCCACGGTTCCGTCTTTACCGTCAGACGAATCAAGGGAAAGCGGCTGCACTAAATCTAGGACTTGGCTCGAGTCGTTATCCTTGGGTGGTAACGCTGGATGCAGATACACACTTTAAAGAGGATACTATTAGTCACCTTGTTGCTCCCCTTTCTGATCGAAGAGTGGGAGCCGTTTCGGGTAGGGTGCGAGTGGGTAATCGCAGGAGATTTTTACCCTCTTTACAGGAGTTGGAGTACAGTGCTGGGTATCATCTGGACCGTACGGCTTATGCTCGATGGAACTGTATCACGGTTGTTCCTGGGGCAGTTTCAGCTTTCTGCCGTGAGGCGCTGCAGAGGTGTGGAAACTTTAGCGAAGATACCTGGGCGGAGGATGCCGACCTGACGCTGGCCTTGCATCAAGCAGGTTGTTTGATTGCCTATGCCCCCTTGGCCACCGCGTTAACCGAGGCGCCGGAAGGGCCTGGCTCTTTAATTCGGCAACGTCGCCGATGGACCTACGGAACATTACAGTCCATTTGGAAGCACCGAGGATTATTATTTTCTTCTGATCACGTGTCATTGGGTTGGTTCGCCCTTCCTTCGGTGGTGCTCACCCAAACCTTTCTTGCAGTGGCGATCCCAGTAGTGGACTTAGGAGTTTTATTCGCGTTCTTAGAAGGCCAAGCGTTCGCTTGGCTTCCATGGTGCCTAGCTCTTAGCTTAGGAATGGATGCTTTGCCCGTAGCGATTGCTTTGCGACGGGATGGGGAATCTTGGATGGGATTACGTAAGATCTTCTGGATGCGTATTGTGTACCGTCCGTTGCTTGCTCTAGCGGTATGGGCTGCCCTGTCTCGGGCGATCAGCGGAAAATGGCTTCATTGGAAAAAACGGGAGCAGAAGGCGGGTGTCCTTTTGGCCAAGATATGAAGATTTGTTTCCTTTATATTTCTGTACTTCTTTTCCTAGTTTCTTGGGGTTTGGCAGCTCCCCAGGAGGTACGACTTCTGAGCAGGCCAGAAAAGGGAATTTACCTAGGAGCGTATCTTGATGGGGGGGATGCGGAGGACAAAGTAACGCGCGAAGCGATCGATGCGTATGACAAGCGGGTTGGGCGAAGCCAAGCGATCATTGCCTTTTCGAGTTTCTGGGGCGAACAGACGTTTCCCCGTCAACAAGTCGACCGAATCTCTGGGTACGGAGCGGTTCCTTTGGTGTACTGGTCTCCGTGGGATAAGCCCTACATGCAAGATGGTGGACCGGATCGATTTAACCTTCACACCATTGAGGGGGAAAAATGGGATCCATATATTGATCGGTGGGCGGATGAGGCGAAAGCTTATGGAAAACCACTCCTCGTGGCCTGGGGACTGGAAATGAATGGAACTTGGTTCCCATGGTCTGGGACATTCTACGGAGGTGAGAAAAAAAGCAAAAGTGGGCACGGCTACGTGGGCTCTGAGCTATACAAAAAGTGCTATCGGCACGTGATTGAACGGGTTAAGGCACGAGGGGCGAAAAATATCGAGTGGGTCTTTCACGCTAACAATTACTCCTGTCCCCAAGAAATGTGGAACATGATCGCGGAATACTATCCTGGAGCTGACGTGGTGGATTGGTTGGGAATGAGTGTCTATGGGAAACAATTTCGCGATGGGAAATGGGTCTCCTTTCGAGATTGCATCGATTACGCTTACGAAGATTTAGGAAAGCTGGACTCAACAAAGCCAATGATTCTGGCTGAAATCGGGGTAGGAGAATTTCCAGACTTTGGTAGTAAGGCGGATTGGGTCAAGGATGCGCTTCATGATTTACCGCGATTCTTTCCTCGAATTAAAGGGGCGGTCTTCTGGAATGAACGATGGGAAAATAAAGACGGGAGCTACAGTAACTTGCGCATGTGGTCATCTCCTGAGTCGATGAAAGCGTTTCGGAATGGTGTCGTAAATCCTCTTTGGCTTAGTAGGCCTGAGTGGCGGTGATCATACGCTTGATAACCCATAAGAACGTGGGAGCGAAGGAACTTGGTGTGAAACTACTGTGCAGAAAATGAGCGTGTGGGTTGATCTTTTCCGGTTCATTCCAGACGTGAATTCTTTACTAGGAATGGGGCTGCAGGAATCTAACCGCTACAGGTGTTTACTAAGTTTAGATTAGGAGCGGAGGCGGGTTTGGAGGCGGCGCATGGCGAGGGCACCAGCCCTGGTGGAGTCGCGATAGCCAGCTAGATGGAGGAGGCCATGAATAATGTAGGTGAGGAGTTCTTGGCGGAGGGTGAGGCGGTGAGCCCGATGATTGGCGGCGGCGACGGCGGGGCAGACAACGATTTCACCATGGGGAAAGGCGAGAACATCGGCAGGGGAAGGGTCGCGGAGGTGAATCTGGTGGAGGCGACCACTCTCGCGTGCGGAGACGAGAATGATGCCAATCTCAGCAGGGAGACGAGATCGGCGCGCCGCGGGGAGGCGCGCGAGGGCACGTTCAACCTTGCGACGGAAGAACGGCAGTGCCAGTGGATGACGCCGTTGGCGATTGATCCATTGGATGGGGATGGTTTTTTTGGGCACGGCGATCTCGAGGGTAGCGGATGCGTGGGCGAAGGATACTCTCGAGGGAGGATGCTATGGCGCGGCGGGCGGTGCGCCACTCGGTTTCGGTAAGTCCGCTGGCGTCCCAGTGACCTTCTTTGGCGCGGTCGGAAAAAAGTTTTTCGACTAACTTTTCGGCGTCTCCTGGGGTGGGTTTATCCATGGCGCGAGAGGCGGATTCGACTGAGTCGGCGAGGGAGAGGAGGGCGGTTTCGGGGGATTGGGGGATGGGACCGAGGTAGCGGAAGGAGGAGTCGTCGACGGAGGGGATGTCATCATCGCGGAGACGGAGAATCTTTCCGCCGGTGCGAGCATCTTTTTCCTGTTGGAGGGCGCGTTGATAAAAGTACCAGACGAGAGTGGCCCCGTGGTGTTCGCGAATGCCTTCGCGAAGGCGGCGGGGGAGGCGATGTTTTCGGGCGAGGGCGACTCCATCTTTGACGTGGGCGAGGATGATGAGGGCGCTCATGGAGGGGGTGAGGTTGGCGTGAGGATCGGGATCGGTGGGGTTGAGGTTCTCGGTGAAATACTCGGGTTTTTCTAGTTTCCCAATGTCATGATAGAGAGCCATGGCGCGACAGGCACGCGGGTTGGCAGAACGGGAGGCGCTGGCGGCGGCTTCGGCAAGGTGACCGACGAGAATGCTGTGAAGGTAGGTTCCTGGGGCTTCGAGGGCTAGGCGACGAAGGATGGGGTGGTCGAGGCTGGTTAGTTCGAGCCAGGAAAGATCGGTGGTGCGGTCGAAAGCGGATTCGAGGATAGGAAAGATGGCGCCGACGAGGATTGCGCCGAGAAGGCCGAGTGCAGCGGCGGAGATAGCTTCGGTGAGGATGAGTTCACGGGCGATGGAGAAGTTGATCCCAGCGGAAAGGACGGTGGAGAAAAGGGCGACGAGACCGATGCCAGCTCCTGCGCGGAGGAGGTCGGAACGGCGATAGAGTTTCTGAGAAAAGAGGATGGCAGCGATGCCGGTAATGACGGAGGAGATGAGGTAACGACCATCCGGCTGGAGAAGAAAGAACTCTCCCATGCCGAGTAGAACGACGAGGAGAAGGCCAGCGCGCGGACTGACTAGGGTGGTAAGGACAAGAGCAGCGAGGGCGGGGGGAATGAGGTAGGAACCTGCTCCGAAGGAGAAGCGTGGGGCGATTTTGAGAAGAATAAGAATAAAGGCGAAGTTACCGATGAGGGTGAGAAGGAAGAGGGCGAGGAGACGATTACGGATGAGGGCTTCGGGGAGAACAACAGAGAGGATGAGAGGAAGAACAAGGGCAATGAAGGTTGCGGCGATCCAAGCGGAGGGACCGGTGCCTGCAGGGGTGAAGAGGGAGAGGCCATAAGCGGAGGCGGCGGTGAGAAGAAAAAGAGTGAAACGAATTCGGCGATCGGATTCGAGGCGATTTTCGGTAGCGCCTCGACCCGCGAAGGGTTCGGTGGCGCTCACAAGGTGAGGCTGGTCTGCCGAGCTCCGCGATGGTCCTTGTAGGCGCGGACAATTTTACCGACGAGTTCGTGGCGGATGACGTCGGTGTCTTGGAAGTGAACGAAGCCGATCCCCTCGACGGGGGTGAGGGCTTGGACGGCCTCGATGAGGCCCGATTTACGGCTATGGGGTAGATCGATTTGGGTGGGATCGCCAGTGACGATGCATTTGGATTCGGGTCCGAGGCGGGTGAGGAACATGAACATTTGTTCGGTGGTGGCGTTTTGTCCTTCGTCGAGGATGACGAAGGCGCCGTTGAGAGTACGACCGCGCATGTAGGCGAGGGGGGCGATTTCGAGGATTCCCTTGTCCATCATCTTTTGGATTTCTTCGACATCGAGCATATCGTGGAGGGCGTCGTAGAGGGGGCGGAGGTAGGGAAAAATCTTTTCTTGGAGATCTCCTGGAAGGAAACCGAGGGCTTCGCCTGCTTCGACGGCGGGGCGGGTGAGGATGATACGGCTAATCTTATCGGATTTGAGGTAGGAGATGGCGAGGGCCATGGCGAGGTAGGTTTTACCGGTGCCGGCTGGGCCGATGCCGAAAGTGAGATCGTGCTTGCGAATGGTGTCGACGTAAGCCTTTTGGAGGAAGGTTTTCGGTAGAATAGCGGGTTTTTTGGCGGAGACCTGAATTCGGCATGACCAGATGCCTTCAAGGTTTTTACCCTCGCCGCGGTGAACGGCTTGGAGGGCGTAGCGAAATTCGTGACGGCGAACGCGGAGTCCGTGTTGGTGGGCGAGGTGGAGTTGGCGGAAAAGTTCTTGGGCTAAGAGGACGGCGGGTTCGGCGCCTTCGATTTTAAGGATAGCATCGCGGGAGATGAGTTTGACGCCAAGGAGGGCTTCAGTTTCGCGGAGGAGGGATTCGTCGGAGGCGTAGAGATCGGAGAGGGCGCGTGCGTTATCGAAAGTGAGAATCTGTTCGCTCATCGCCTTTTGGTATTACTAGGGAGGAAGAAGAGGGGGGGAAGCACGATTATGTGACAAGTTAGCGAAGAATGGAGTCGAGGGAGGCGGTGGCTCGTTTGAGTGAGGAGAGGGTTTCGCCGAGGGTGCGTTCGGCACCTTTGGGGTTGAGGGGGAGTGGAAGGCCGGGTTCGAGTGAGGTGACAAGGGCGCAGATGCGGTCGTTGACCATGATGCCGAGGAATTCACCACCGAGGGTAAGGACCCAATCACCCGAGTTGGGGGCGTATTCGCCTTGGAGTCGGTTAAGGAAGCGGGAATCCATTTCTAGGTAGCCAGGCAAGTTGGGGGCGAGGCGGAAGGTGCATTCGCCGTAAGATTCGCCGTTAGGGTGGAGGAGGAGACTTTTGGAAAATCGGAAGGGATCGGTGGCGAGGCGGTAAGTGGAGGAAGCGATACGGTTGGTTTCGGCGGGATCGACGGGCGCGAGGAGAAGGCGAGGATCGCCTTGTTTGAGGGCGTAGAGGGATGGGATGGGTTGGGGAAAGTTGGAGGGGGGAGGGAGGGTGAGAGTGCCAGAGAGGGAACTCCAGGTGCCTTGGGCGTCGCCGAGGGTAAAGGGAGTTTGCGAAAGTGGGATGAGGGCGACGGTGCGGGAGCCATCGGTGAGAAGAACCGATTTTGATTCGCGGCGGCGGGGGGAGGAGCTTTGGGCGGAGGGGCGTTCGGCAAGGAGGAGGACAGTGGCGCGGCGGGTAAGGAAGTCGGCGTAGAGTGCGTTGGGGGCGACGGGGCGATATTCGCGAATTTCCTTGGTGATCTCGCCATTTTTTTCTGCGAGTTGGGTTACTCCTTTGGAGAGGGATTGGTTTTGTTCGAGGAGTTTCTTTTTTTCGTCTTCGGCGGTGCGCAGGGTGGCTTCGGTGAAGCGGGAACGTTCTTCAGCGCTACGAGCGACGAGATTGGCGGAGGCGACTTGGGCTCGAAGGGTGGCGGTTTCGGTTTTGAGTTTCTCCTCGGTTTGGCGGAGGGTGATGGCTTCGGCGCGAGCGGATTCGAGGGCGGCGCGGGCGCGTTCTACTTCGAGGCCTGCTTGCTGGGTGAGGCGGAGGGATTCTTGTTCTTTTTTCTGGAGGCGTTCGGAGAGTTCGGTGGTGCGAGCGCGGGCTTGATCGAGGATGGTAGCACGGGTGGTGGACTCGGCTTGAGTGGAGGTTAGGTCGCGGGCGAGTTTTTCGCGGTTGGCGCGTTCTTCTTCGAGAGTGAGGCGGAGGGCGGCGACGACATCTTCGCGGGCGGAGGTGGGTTGGCTGGCCAGGGGGAGAGGGGGTGGAGGGAGTTCGTTTTTATCCCAGCGGGTGAGGGCGAGGAGATTGAGGAGGAGGAAATCACAGAGGATGAGAAGGAGGGTTTTATTCATGGCGGGAGCGTCGGCGGGCGGGGCCTCGCGAGTTCACAGTTTATGATTTTTGCGGGGGAAGCAGGAGGCGCTGTTTGAGGGCGCGGACATGAAAGATTTTTACGATGGCTACGCAGGCGATACCAAAGAGGTTGGAGGCGTAGGCGGCGAGGAGGCTGGGTTGGATGACACCGATGACTTGGAGGACAAGGGCGGTGGCGGTGCCAGCGATTCCGACGTAGAGACCTGCATCAAAAAGATTGTCCTCATTTTCAAGGAGGCGGAGTTTGAGATTAGGATCGCCTGGGCCGTTCTCGATTTGTTGGATGCGGCGGAGGCAGATTCGGTAAACGGTGATTTGCAGGCCAAGGAAGATGGCGAGGGTGATAAGATTAGTGGGATCCATGGCACTCCTAGGGTGAGATTGTATTGTAGGGGATGGGGCGGGATGGGCGAGACTCAATCGATATTTTGGATATGGGCGAGGGTGGAGGAGGGCAGGTTCGAGGAGGGTACCGAGTAGGATGGCGAGGAGGGTGGCTTGGGCAAGGCGTGGGGCGGGTCGCCAAGGGCCTGGGCTGGTGGGGGCAAGACCTGGAAGGAGTTGCCAAAGGGCGGCGATGAGAAACCAGGAACCTAAGAGGAGAAGAGCAAGGCGGAGAAGGAGTAGGGGTTTTTCAAATTGAAGGATTGAGGGGATCCATGAGGTGGGGATGGGAACGGAGCTAGAGAGGACGGGGACGTGGCGGGAGACGAGGAGTTGGACGGAGCCGCGACCTGAGGTGATGGCGGTGGAGAGGGGTTTCCAAGGTTGAGTGGTGGGGAGAGGTAGGAGGGGGAGGAGGTCGGCAGGGTTGGTCCAGAGGGCGGCGGCGAGGAGGAGGTCGGCGGGTTCGGAGGGGGTGCGGATTTGTTCAGAAAGCCAGAGAAGAGTGGGTAGGGAGTGGATGGTGCCGAGAATTTCTCGGAGAGAATCGTAGTCATAGCGACGGCTGAGGGAGAGGAGGGCGAGGAGGGTAGGTTGGAGGGGGCGAAGAGATTGTTCTTGGAGGGAATCGGTGGCGGACGTTTTTATTTCGTTGGCGACGGGGGAAGAAAAAGCGGCGGTATCAAGAAGGTGCGCGGTGAGAAGGAGGACGGCTTCGAGGGGTTGGCCGCCTGGGCTTGTCGCGGGGAGAAGGGGTGGGAGTGGAGGAAGGGAAAGAGTATCGAGAAGAGTTTGGACGCCAGGGGACGGATTGGATCGGAGGTTTTGACGAAGGCGAAGCCGAACTGATTCACGGAGGAGGAGAGTGAGAGTGGGCGGAGGTGAGGAGGCGGTAGTTTCGAAGGCGAGGCCGGAGGTGGCGAGGATGAGTTCGAGGCGGGGATCGCGGCTGCCGAGGGAGGCGAGGTCGGGGCGGGAGGAGAGGAGAGTGCGGGCGGACTGGAGAACGGCATCGCATTCGGGAAGGTGGATGGATTGGGCGAGGAGGGCGAGGCGAAGGCCAGCGCCGAGGTGTTCGGAATTGAGAAGAGAAGCGGCGAGTTCGGTGAGGGGGGTGGTACCTTGGCCAGCGGCGATGAGGAGACGTTCATCGATGGCTTTGAAGCGTACGGGGAGAATAGCCGCAGTGAGGAGGGCGGCGAGGCCGAGGACGAGATTGAGGAGGGGAGAAGGTTTCAGGCGGAGAATCTGGGGAGGGATGGGTTGATGCGGGTAAAGATTTCCCATGGGATGGTATCGGCTTCACGGGCGAGATCGGTGGCGGTGCGGGTGAGTCGACCCGATTGACCGAGCCAGACGACTTCGTTACCGCGGCGAGGATTAGGGACGCGGGTAACGTCGAGGAGAGTCATATCCATGGTGACGCGACCAAGGATGGGGCAGAAGCGACCTTGGATGAGGGCGTGACCGCGATTGGAAAGGGAGCGGGGTAAACCGTGGGCGTAGCCTGTGGCGACCGTAGCGACGCGAAGATTGCGGGGGGCGCGGAAGCTAGCACCGTAGCTGATGGTTTCCCCGCGAGCGACGGAGCGGACAAGGAGGATGCGGGATTTCCAGGCAAGGACGGGTTGGAGGGGTGGGGAGGAGCGAGCGGAGGGGTGGATGCCGTAAAGAGCGAGACCTGGACGAGCGTGGGTAAGGGAAAAGGGATTGGTTTGGAAAGAGGCGGCGGAGTTGGCCCAGTGGTGGGGGAGATTCTTAGGCAAGAGGAAGGCGGATTTTAACTGGCGGCGGGTGAAGGCGGGATTGGAATCGGCGCAGGCGAGGTGAGTTAAGGTTCCGACGAGGTCGAGGGATGGCTGCTGGGCGATAAAGAAAAGAAGTTTTAAAAATTCCTGCGGGGTGGCCCCGAGGCGGTTCATGCCGGTATCGAGTTTTGCTTGGACAAGAGCGATGGTCTTGGCTCGGGTGGCGGCGCGGACGAGCTCGCGGGCTTCGGTGAGAGAGGAGAGGGTGATGGTGAGGCGATGCTGCAGAGCGCAGGGGAATTCGGGAGCAAGAGTGGAGCCGAGAAGGAGAATGGGTTGGCGGATTCCAGCGCCACGGAGTTGGGCGCCCTCGGAGACAAAGGCGACGCCGAACTCTTCGCATCCAGCTTGAGCAAGGGCACAAGTGATGGGGATGAGACCGTGACCGTAGGCGTTATCTTTAACAACGGCTAGAATCTGGGTTTTGGGAGGAAGAGAACGGCGTACCGTACGGAGGTTGTGGCGGAGGGCAGGAAAGGAAATCTCGCACCAGGTGCGGACGTCGCCGGGAATTTTCATAGGATGAGGATAAAGGGTGGGAAAGAGGGGTGAGAGCCTAAAAGTGTGGTGGTTGGGTAGTTTTATTTTGTGGCCATGGTGGGGCGGAGATGGATGGGTTCGAGGGCAAGGTCGGACTCGAGTTCGTGGGTTTGGAGGTAAGAGGCGAGGTCGGTTGCATGGGTGGAGACCTTTTTTTCGACGCCTGGGAGGGCGTCGGAGGTGACGGCAAGAGTGCAGCGGGTGAGGAGAGAGTGGAGGGAGGTGGCTGGGTGAACTTGGGTTGGTGTGTGGAGCTTTCCCATGGAGTAGAAAGTAGCGAAGATGTCGCCGCGGCGGGCATCGGAGAAAATACCGAGAAGAGGAGTGTCGGGATAGTGGTAGGCGATGGCGCCGGTGCTGCGGACAGGGAGGACGGGACAACCCCAGGAGGCGGCCATGCCGTGAGCGGAGGCGATGGCGGAGCGAATTCCGGAAAAGGAGCCTGGTCCTACTCCGACAAGAATTTGTGAAGGTGCTGGTGGGTTGGATAAAAGAGTTTGCAGAGAGGGGACAAGAGTAGCGGCGACGGTCCCCGATAGGGTGCCTGAGGCAATGGCTTGGCCTTGTTGGGTGAAAGCCCAGGAGGCGGGAGAGGTTGAGGCTTCGAGGATGAGGCGGGTCATAAAAAAGGCTCGGGCAAGGAGGGTAGAGAGGGGAAGAGAATATTAGGGGGTGGAGGAGGGGTCGGATTCGGAGATGATCGGAACGGGTTGGCCATCGGGTTGGAAGTCGAGACTGGGACCGCCACCTCGGATGAGGCGGATGAGGAAGGTTCCGTACTGAAATTTGAGTTTTGCGAGGACGGGAATTCGTCGAGCGTCGTCGGTCATCCAGAGTTTGAGCCAGCCTTGGTGGCGGGTGGAAGGGCCGAAGGGTTGGCCGAGGATTTCAATGAGGGGGCGTGGGGGATCGTCTTCGATTTGGAGAGTTCCGATTTGTTGGCAGGTCATTTTAGAAAAGAGGGGTTCCTTGTTCTCTAGAACATTCCAGGTGATGGATTCGCCGGCTTTCCATGGGTACGCACGAACATGGTAGAGCATGGAACCGAAGTCTTCGGCGGGGCCGTCGGGCAGATCAAAGTTTTCTTCGGGCTTACCTGGGGCTGGAAAGAATCGGCCAAGTTTGACGGAGTAGTCGGGCAGAGTTCGGCGTTGGCGGACGTTGCCGCCTTCGCTACGGTCCTGAATATATTCGAGAGTACGCCAAGGTTGCAGTTGGGTGAGGGAAGTGAGGCGACTGCGGATGGGATAAAAGGCTTCGATGGGACCGCGGGAGCGGAGATAAAGTTCAAATCGTTCTACCCCTTCGCGGTTGGGTTCTTTTTTTGCAGTGAAGATGGCTTCGGCCGCATCTAGGGGACCATACTCGATGAGGTAGGTGAGTTTTTCTCCATCGTGCCATGGAGAAACGGGGAGAGTTTGAGTCTGGCCTGTGGAGAGAGTGAGGAGAATGAGAAGTAAGAGGGAGGTATGCATGGGGTAAAATTAGTAGGGTCTTTTTTGAGATAGAAAGTTGGGGGAGTACTCGGTGGGGTCGTAAGAGCGGTTCCAAAGGGGGGAGGTGGATCCTGAGAGAGGGGGGATAAGCCATTCCCAGAGTCCGCGGACCGACCTTCCTTTTTTCGATTCGTCTTGTTCAAAACGTAGATGGGAGGCGGAGGCGGAGTGGTGGTCGATGATGCGCACCCCTGCTTTTTGGAAAGAGTAGAGAACAGCGCGGTTTAGTTCGACTAGGGCACGATCTTTCCAAAGGGTGGAGGGTCGAGAGGTGTCGAGACGGAGGCGGCGAGCAACATCTGGGAGAAGGTTGTAGCGATTCTCATCGGCCAAGTTCCGAGTTCCGATTTCGGTTTCCATATACCAGCCGCTGAAGGGGGCGGCGGGAAAGCTGATGCCTCCAATTTCAAGTCTCATATTGGAAACGACGGGGAGCGCGACCCAGCGAAGCCGAAGGGAGTTGAGACAGGGGGAGTCCGGATGGCGGATGGAGACTTCTTGGGTGACTTTTTTTGGTGGCGGGAAAAGGCGGGGTTTTTTTCCAGGCAGAGAAATGACGATGGGTAGGAGATCGTAGGGAGTACGCTTTTTGGGTGGGGTCCAGCGTAAGTGAAGGCAGAGGTCGGTGAAATCGGCCTCGGCGGGATCGCCGAGGATCTGTTTTTTATTGATTCGGTAGCCAGCGTATCGGCTGAGTTGGTAGTTCCAGATTCGGGGGCCGCGCCCTTTTGAATCGGCGGGAGGGAATACGGTGACGGTGGAGCGGATGTCGCCTTGGTGGGTGGCGTGTTTTAGGTGGTGAAGGCAACCGTGATAGATGTCCTCTTCGGTAGAAGCGTGGCGCTGGTCGAGAACATCTAGTTTGGACCAAAAAAAGCGACCGACGCAACGGACGCTGTTGCGCCAGGCGAGTCGGCATCCGTAGGTGAGTTCGGGGAGGGTAAGTTGGTAGGTGCCTGATTTGGTGATTTGAGCTTGGGCCTGTTGGATGCGGAAAGCGGAGATGGTGGGAGCTTCTTTTTCAGATTGGAGTAGTTGAAAAAAAGCTTTGGCGGAGTGGGTGAGGGGGATCGGTTTTTTGCGACCGGTTAGGCGAAGGCGCTCGGATAAGGCGAGAAAAGGGCAAGAGGACATGAGTAATAGAGTACTCGGTTGGTGAACGGCGTGAAATCTCGTTGCGAGGAAAAAAATCTTTGCTTTCGCATTGGCTTAAAGTTGCGAGAACAGAACGCTTCATGGTTGAAACATTTAGTGTGCTGATCATTGGGGGTGGAGGTAGGGAGCATGCCTTGGGGTGGGGTTTTGCGCGGGACCCGCGGATGCAGAAGATCTGGTTCGCTCCAGGGAATGCGGGCAGCTCGGAAATTGGGATTAACCTTCCCTTTGGGGTTATGGATTTTGTGGAAATCACCGATTGGGCAAAAAAGGAGAAGCCGGGATTAGTGGTGGTAGGACCTGAGGTGCCGTTATGTGCAGGATTAGCGGACCGGTTGAGGGAGGCAGGATTGAGGGTTTTTGGTCCTGGGGCGAATGGAGCGCAGTTGGAGGGGAGTAAATCGTTCTGCAAAGATTTGCTGGTTTCTCAGAAAATCGCTACGGCACGAGCGGGTTCTTTTATAGATCAGAAAGAGGCGATTCGGTTTAGTGAGTCGCTTCCTCCGCGGCAAGTGGTCAAGGCGGATGGATTGGCTGGGGGAAAGGGGGTGGTGATGGCGGGAAGTCATGCGGAAGCGGGTCAGGCGATTCGGGAAATGATGGAGGGACGAGTTTTTGGGGAGGCTGGAACGAGGGTGCTGATTGAGGAGTTTTTGGACGGGGAGGAGCTGAGTATTCATGCGGTGACGGACGGGAAAAGATTGGTGATTTTACCTTCGGCGCAGGATCATAAACGGGTGGGGGATGGGGATAGGGGTTTGAACACCGGAGGAATGGGGGCGTACGCGCCGGCTCCGAGGGCGACTCCCGAGCTGCTTCGGGAGGTAGAGGAGAAGGTGCTTCGCCCTACTTTGGAGGGTCTGCGGTCTAGGGGGATTGAGTATCGGGGGGTTCTTTATGCGGGGTTGATGTTGACGAAAGAGGGACCGAAGGTTTTGGAGTTTAACTGCCGTTTCGGAGATCCCGAAACGGAGGTGCTCGTACCGTTATTAGAAACGCCACTCTGGGATCTGCTGTGGGCGGCGGCAGATGGGGATTTATCGAACGTTTCGATGAAAATCCGTCAGGGAGCGGCGTTGACGGTGGTGGTAGCGGCGCCAGGTTATCCTGCGCAGCCGATTTTGGGTCAGAAAATTCAGATGGGCAATGGAGGGGCGGATTCGGTGGTTTTTCATGCAGGAACGAAAAAGGAAGGGTCGGAAGTGGTGGTGTCGGGAGGGCGGGTGTTGGCAGCGACGGGCTGGGGGGATGATTTGCGGACAGCGCGTGAGCGGGCTTATGGGGCGGTGCAGAAGGTTTTCTTTGCGGGAATGTATTTTCGCGGGGATATCGGGCATCGGGCTTTAGGAAAAGTTGTTTACGATGCCCCTTAGGCGGGGGTGGCAGAATGAAAGTAAGAGGCTAGGCTAGGAGCTTGATGAAAACGGTTCGCATCCTTTCACTACTAGCGGTGGGGGCTTTTGTTGGTGTTTGGGTTTCACCCAAGCTTCCTCTGATTGCAGGGAAGGTGACGGGAGTCATGGAAAAGATTCGGGCGCGAAATCGGGCTCCCTCAGCGGCTTCGATGAGTTCGGTGCCGATGCGGCCTGCGGCCTTGCCTGCACCTCAACCCGTGAGTGTGTTGAAGCCTGTGGAGGCGGTGGAGATCGCACGTCTTTTAGGATTGGAGGCAGGCGGGATTCCAGCGGAAGCGACGCCGATAAAAATGAGTCGAGTGCTTGAGCAGACCCGAGGGCGGATGGCGGTGACGGAGCCAAGGAAGACGGCATCTCCTGAGCGACCTTGGGTAGCGGAGTGGCTCCCTAACAATGTGGCGTATTGGAGGGTAAGAAATTTAAGTCCCGCTTTAGCGGAAGCGATCGGAAGAGATTGGGCGGTATGGCGGCAGAAGAATCCGTTGGGAGCTGTACTTGATTTACGGGAGTGCCTGCCTTCGCAGAGTTTGGAGGCGGTGGCAGAGGTGTGCGGGCTTTTCGTTACTCCTGGAGAGGTGCTTTTCACTTGGAAGGATGGGGCGGGGCGGGAAAAAGTGTTTCGTTCGGATCGGCAACCTTTGGGCTTGGGTTTGAGCACCCCTTTGATTGTTCTGGTAGGGCCAAATCTGCGCGGAGCGGGTGAGTTGGTGGCCTCGATTTTGCAGGAGCGTGGGGGTGGAATTTTATTAGGGCAATCAACAGCGGGTCAGTTGGGTTGGCTAGCGGAGACGCGATTATCTTCGGGACGCTCTCTTTTTCGCATGCAGGGAGACATTCTTCTGCCTGGGGGGCAGACGGAAACGGGTCGGCCTTTGCCTGCGGATGTGGATTTGGCGGGGGGCGGGTTTGTGGATACGGAGATCTGGCCTGGGGGAGAGGCGACGATTGCTTCAACGGTGGCAGAAGTTCCTCCGATCAAGCGGCCGAATGAAGCGTCGTTGATGAAGGAGGAAGAGATTGATTTAGAGGAGTATATTCCAACAACGGGCTCGGCGAAGGAGAGCGAAGTGAAAAGGCCTCCGCAGGATCGGGGTTTACAAAGGGCGGGAGACTTGCTCCGCGCGATTCGAAAGATACCACCGACGAGGAGAGCAGCATTTGACCCAAGCCTTTTCCGGGGCCAAAATCGATTATCCTTTATTTAGGGATTCCCAAGATGAAACATGTGCTTTTTATTTGTACGGGTAATGTTTGCCGAAGCCCGATGGCAGAGGGGTTGTCGCGCCTAGCCTGGGCTGAGAGTCGGGAGGTTACTTTTAGTTCAGCGGGAATCGGTGCAGTTTTAGGACAGGCGCCTAGTCCCTACGCGGTTGAGGTGATGAGGGATTTGGGATGTGATATTTCGCGGCAAAGGAGTCAACCAACCACGGCAGAGTTGGTGCGTAAGGCGGACTATATTTTTGTCATGACCTATGGGCATCTTGATTCGATGCTTCTGCTTTATCCTGCGGCAGCGGATAAGATTTTTCTAATGCGTGAATTCCAACCTGGTCTCTCCCCTGATGAGCGAGAGGTAGATGATCCGATTGGACAACCGGTGGGTGTATATCGGGCATGTCGGGATCAGATTCAACAGTCGATCCCGTTCTTGATGGAAATGGTGCAGAGTGGGGTGGTGGCGACATCCGCGAGTGTGGCGACCGGGCAGATCTGTATTGGTTTGGCTGGAGATTCAGCAGGACGAGTTCTTTTATCGGAAGCTAGGGAGGTGCTGAGGCAAGAGGGTTGTACGGTTTTGAATTTGCCGGCAGGGGACGGGGCGGAGTATCCCGAGATTGCGCAGGTGGTGGCACAAGCAATTCGAGGAGGAAGGGTTCAAGGGGCGGTGGTGGTTGGAAGATCGGGGATGGGATTGTGCATGGCATCAAACCGTTTTCCCAAGGTGCGGGCGGTGGTGGCCGGATCGCCCGAGGCGGCGCGTTGTGCGCGGGAGCGGTATCACGCAAATGTATTGTGCTTGGGGGCGGATGAGTTGGGTGCGGCAGATGCGCGGGCGTGCGTGCAGGAGTGGATTGCGACTCCCTTTGCGGGCGCGCGGTATGAGGAGAAAATTAATCGACTGGAAGGAATGGGGGGATCGAACTCCGGGGATCCAGTGGGCGCTGATTTGGCGAGGACAGATGGATTGGTGGCCGAAGCGATTCGGCGTGAGCATAGGCGCCAGTCGGAAAATATTGAGCTGATCGCTTCGGAAAACTTTACCAGTCCTGCGGTGATGCAGGCGCAGGGGTCTTGTCTGACGAATAAGTATGCTGAGGGCTATCCTGGTAAGCGGTGGTATGGGGGATGCGAGTTTGTGGATGAGGTGGAGCAAGCGGCGATTGATCGGGCGAAGGAGTTGTTTGGGGCAGAGCATGCTAATGTGCAACCGCATTCAGGAGCGCAAGCGAACACGGCGGTTTATTTTGCCTTTCTCAAGCATGGGGACAAAATTCTGACGATGGATTTGGCGCACGGTGGGCACTTGACCCATGGGCATCCGAAGAACTTTTCCGGAATGTTCTACACCGTGCGACATTATGGGGTTGATCCGACAACGGAGCGGATCGATTACGAATTATTGGAGAAGGCGGCGTTGGAGTTCCGACCGAAGATGATTACGGTGGGGGCATCTGCTTACTCTCGCCTGCTGGACTATGCCAGAATGAGGGAGATTGCAGACAAGGTGGGGGCGCTACTTTTTGCGGATATGGCGCACGTGTCTGGGTTGGTGGCGGGGGGGGTACATCCGAGTCCGGTGCCGTATGCGGATTTTGTGACGACGACGACGCACAAGGGGTTGAGAGGTCCGCGGGGGGGGATTATTTTATGCAAAGCAAAGTACGCGAAGGAGATTGATTCGATGGTATTTCCTGGAGTACAGGGAGGGCCTTTGATGCACGTAATTGCGGCGAAGGCGGTCTGTTTTCTGGAGGCGTTGAAGCCTGAGTTTAAGTTGTATCAAGCGCAGGTGGTGAGAAATGCGCGTGCCTTAGCCGAGGGATTGAAGAAACACGGGTACAAGATTGTTTCTGGGGGAACAGATAATCATTTGATGTTGGTGGATCTAAGACCTGCGGGGATGGATGGCAAGGTTGCGCAGGAGGCGTTGGATGCAGCTGGAATTACAGCGAATAAGAACTCGATTCCGTTTGATACGGCTTCGCCGATGCGGCCTTCGGGGATTCGATTGGGGACGCCTGCGATGACGACGCGGGGGATGAAGGAGTCAGAAATGTTCGATATTGCGAATTTGATCCATCAGGCCTTACAAAAACGGAATGATCCTGCAGGGTTGGAAGTCGTGCGGGGTGAAGTGCGTCGATTGACGGCGCTATTTCCGTTGGCGAGCTAGGGGTTTCTCTGGCGACTCCGGCGGACTTACAGGTCATTGGGGCGGAGTTGGCTATTCGATGGCCCGATGGAAAGGAAAGTTATCTGGCGCTGGAGGAGTTGAGAAAAAGTTGTCCTTGTGCGGCATGTGCTGGGGAACCTGGGTTGACGCGATCGGTGCCAGGGTTGGGGCAAAAGTTGACGGAGGAGAGTTTTCGTTTGAAAGGAATGCAGAGGGTTGGGGGTTATGCGATTCAGCCGACGTGGGAAGATGGCCATGGGAGTGGAATTTATTCGTGGGATTATTTGCAGAAGATTGCGCCTCCGACGCCATGAAGGGGCGAGAGAGAGTTGGGCCTGCGGGGAAGGGAGAGGTTTTTGCTTGGTGTTGGTACGACTTTGCAAACAGCGCGTTTGTTACGGTGGTGATCACGGTGGTGGGTGGAGTTTATTTCACGAAAACCATCTGTGACGCGGCGAGTTGGGCGGAGTTTGCTTGGGGTACGACGTTATCGGTCTCGGCTGGGCTGGCGATGGGGGTGGGTCCATTTCTAGGGCGTTGGGCGGATCGGCGGGCGTCGAAAAAAAAGGCGCTGGTGGTGGCGACGGTGGTGTGTGTGGTGGGGACGGTGCTTTTTGGTGGGGTGAGGTGGGGGGTGATTGGGGCGATGATGGTGCTGGTAATAGCGAACGGGGCTTTTTTATTAGGGGAGAATCTGGTGGCGTCGTTTTTGCCTGAGTTAGCTGAATCAGGGAAGAGGGGTCGGGTAAGTGCGTATGGTTGGGCTTTTGGGTATTTGGGCGGTTTGAGTTCCTTGGGCTTGGCGTTATTTCTTTTGCGCGAGGGTGGGGAATGGGCGGCGAGGAAGGTCTTTTTGGCGACGGCTGTTTTTATGTTTTTGGCGTCTTTGCCGACGATGATTTTTCTGCGGGAGCGAGCGTTACCAAAGATGGGTGAGGCGGTTGAGCTGGGTTGGAGAATGATTTGGCGGACGCTGAGTGAGCATCCCGAACTGGTGTGGTTATTGACGGGTCTGGCGGTGGCGTTATCGGGGCTGAGTGCGGTGGTGGGGTTTGCTTCGATTTATGCGACGCAGGAGATTGGTTTTACGTTGGAGGGGACGGTGAAGCTGTTCGTCTGTTTGCAGGTGGCGGCGGCGGTGGGAGCACTGGCGACAGGGCCTTGGCAGGATCGGGTGGGGTCGAGGTGGGTGTTGTTGAGCTCCTTGGGGGTCTGGGTGTTGGTGAGTGTAGCGGCGTTTTACAGTCGATCGGTGGAATCCTTTTACGGTGTAGCAGCGTTGGCGGGGGTGGGAATGGGTTGGTTGCAGTCAGCAGGGCGAGCGGCGGTGGCGGAACTTACGCCAGAGGGGAGGGAGGGGGAGTTATTTGGTTTGTGGGGGTTTGCGGGAAAGTTAGCGGGGATTGTGGGGCCTTTGCTCTTTGGCGGTTTGGTGGTGTTATTCGGAATGCGTGGGGCGATTTTGCTCAATGGGGTCTGGTTTTTGCTGGGGGCTATACTTTTGGCGCGGGTAGGGTGGAGGGGTGAAAGATCGTTCGTGGAGCCAAGGAGATAGCGAGGACAAGAGGAAAGAGCTTGGAGCGTATCGGATGCTGGGGTTAGGGCGGGAGATGAAATCGATTCGGCGCAGGTCGGCCACTGATCAAATTGGGCTCTACCGTTACATTGGGGAAGGGACAGCAGAGCGGCCTTGGTTGAAGGTGACGCGGGCGGAGTATTTAATCACGAGAAGAAAGGCGCAGGTCGAATGTTTGGGGATGAGGTCGGCGACGGATGTGGATCAGTTGAAAATTGAGAGAAAGACCTATGATCAGTTGGCGGCAAGGGAATCGACCGCGGCAGGATTGCGGGAGGCGTTTCGGCAGGCGCATGGGCGGGGGATGACGGCTCGGGAGCTGGAGTTATATGGCAAGGCAGCTGGGGAGGCGGGCCTTGAATTTAAGCCTGATTTAAAGGCGAAGGCCACAGGGATGCGGAGGAGGTTGATGGCGGAGGTGGTGGAGAAAGTGGAGAATCGAGTACGTGGCGGGCAGATTCAAATGCAGGAGGTTTGGGCAGCGGTGGCGGGGGAGGAGACAGCTCAGGAATCGATGTTGGAGTATATCAATGGCTTTAAGGGGGTGGCGTGGATTCGTTGTTTAAGTTCGACGAGGCGACATGAGATCGGACGGAGGATGGGGCTAAAGGAAAAGCTTTCGGAGAAGCTGGGGGTGAAGATTCGGCGGTTGGCGTTTCGGTAGGGTGCTAACTAGCTAGGCGAGTGGGCGCTGAGGAGCTAGAAGTCAGTATTTTACGCTGCAACCGTAGGATTTTGTCTGGGGAGTAGGGACGGGTTTGCCAGCGAGGGCGGCGTCGAGAGTTTCGCGAACGTAGTTGGTTGCTTTGGCACAATCGGCGGGGTTGGCAGATGGGATACTATCGATAGCACCCGCGTAGATAACTTTTCCATCGGGGTTGATAATAAAGATATCGGGAGTGGTTTTTGCGCCGTATTTCTGGCCAACATCCCCAGAGGGATCGAGGAGAACGGCGGTGGAAGAGGCCCCCATATCTTTGCGGTTAGCTTCGGCTTGGGGTCCAGTGCAGTGGCCCTGTTTGCCTGGGGCGGATGAGATGATCGAGAGCCAGATGACGCCTTTGGCGGTGTACTCCTTTTGGAGCTTTTGCATATTTCCGCTGGAGTACTGTTTTTTGACAAAGGGACAGTCGTGGTTCATCCATTCGAGGACGACGAATTTACCATTGTAGGTTGAAAGTTTTTGAGAATTATCCTTCGAGTCTTTGAGGTTAAAGTCGGGTGCGGGCTCCCCTGGTTCGACTTGGGCGAGGGCAGGCAGGCAGAGAGCGAAGAAGGCGAAGCTGGTAAGGAGGAGGTTTTTGATCATCCACTTACTTTTTCATTAAGGATTCGAAAGTCAAGATGAGGCAGCAGCGAGGAGATTGAGCTCAAACCAGAGATTCGGATGGAAGAAAGGGTCGAGGCCCTATCTGGTTAGCAGGAGCTTAGGGCAGCTTTGATTTTTTCGAAATTGGGCAATTCAAGAGGGGTGGGGGTTTGTTCGGAGTAGCGGATGACTCCCGTTTTATCGATGACGAAGGCGGCACGGGCGCTGACGGATCCTAGACCGATGAGATCGGGCAAGAGGGTGCCGTAGGCTTTGCTTACTTCTTTATTTAGGTCGCTGAGGAGGGTGAGGGAGATCTTCTCCTTATCGGCCCAGGCTTCCTGTGCGAAGGGAGAATCGACGCTGAGGGCATAGACGGTGGCATCTAGTTTTTCGTAGGCAGCGAGACCGCCGGAAACTTCGCAGAGTTCTTTGGTACAGACACCGGTGAAGGCGAGGGGAAAGAAAAGAAGGACTGTCTTTTTCTTGCCGAAATTATCGGAAAGTTTGACGTCCTTGAGGTCTTCACCTCGTTTGGTTTTGAGGGTGAAGTCGGGTGCTTTTGTTCCTATAGCGATGGCCATGGTTTTTCTCCTACTAGGATTAGTTGCGTCCTGGCGAGCCGTTAGTGCCAGCGGCATCGCGGAGGGCGGCTTTGCGGGAGAGTTTTACTCGGCCCTTATCATCGACGCCGATGCACTTCACTTCGACAAGGTCGCCCATTTTGACGGCATCGTCGACGCGTTCGATCCTACCTTCAGCCAGTTCAGAGATATGAACGAGGCCGTCGCGACCTGGGAAGATTTCAACAAAGGCGCCGAAATCTTTAAGGGAGACCACACGACCTTTGTAAGTTTTTCCGACTTCGATATCCCCTGTGAGGCCCGAGATAAGTTCTTTGGCGCGGACCATGGCTGGACTGGTGTTAGCGTAGATACGCACCGTGCCATCGTCCTCGACGTTGACTTCGGCACCCGTTTCGGCGCAGATGCCTTTGATGGTTTTGCCACCGGGTCCGATAAGGAGTCCGATTTTGTCTTGGGGAATCTTAAGGGTTTCGATCTGCGGAGCGTAGGGCGAGAGTTTGGCACGATGCGCAGGGATGACGGAGGCCATAAATTTAAGAATTTCGTGACGGGCGGTGGTGGCACGATCGATCGCATCGTTGAGAAGCGAAAGAGGTAGGCCAGGGAGTTTGAGATCGAGTTGGAACCCAGTGACGCCTGTGGGGGTGCCGCACAATTTGAAGTCCATGTCTCCGAAATGGTCTTCACTGCCGATGATATCGGTGAGCATTTGGTGGCGGAGCATTTTCTTGCCAGCGGCATCGAACTCGGTGACGAGTCCTACGCTGATTCCGGCGACGGGCGCTTTGATGGGTACGCCTGCGTCGAGAAGGGCTAGGGTGCCACCGCAAACGGAGGCCATGGAGGTGGAACCGTTGGACTCCATAATTTCTGAGGAGATTCGAACAGCGTAACCGAACTCGGCTCCTGAGGGGATGACGGGTTCGATAGACCGTTCAGCAAGGGCGCCGTGGCCGATTTCGCGACGGCTTTGGCCTCCGAAGCGGCCAGTTTCACCGACGGAGAAAGGAGGGAAGTTGTAGTGAAGGAGGAAGCGTTTGCTGCTGACGCCACCGGTGTAAGCGTCGATCTGTTGGGCTTCGTCTAACGGTCCGAGGGTGGCCAAGCAGACGGCTTGGGTTTCTCCTCGAGCGAAGAGGGAAGAACCGTGGGAGCGAGGAAGAATGCCAACCTCGCCCGTGAGAGTACGAACCTTGTCGGCGGGACGTCCGTCGCATCGTTTATTTTTGTCGAGGATGCTGGTGCGGAAGGCCTTTTTCTGGAGGTAATCGAAAGCTTGCGAGATCTCAAATGGGGTGGCAGTGGCGAATTTCTCGAGGATCTTGGCCTTAACCTCATCTTTGAGGGCGTTAACAGCTTGGTGGCGTGCGACCTTGGAAGGTTGGTAGATGGCGGCTTCAATACGGGAGCCCGCAACGCTGTAGGCGATCTCGAGAAGTTCGTCTTTGACGAGAAGGAGAGGGGCTTGACGCTTTGTCTTGCCGCAGGAAGCGGCGAGTTCTTTTTGAATTTTGATGATGGGTTGGATGGCGTCTTGGGCGAAGGCGAGGGCGGCTTTAAACTCTTTTTCGGGGAGTTCGCGGGCGCTTCCTTCGATCATGAGTGGTTCGGTTTCGGTTCCGACGTAAACGAGGTCGAGATCGCTCTCGGAATTTTCGTTATGGGTGGGATTGGCGATAAATTTTCCGGCAACGCGAGCGACGCGTACGGCGGCGATAGGGCCTGCCCAAGGAATATCGGAGACCATGAGGGCGGCAGAGGCGCCGTTGAGGGCAAGGATATCGGGATCATTTTGGCCGTCGGCGCTGAGGAGGATGGCGATGACTTGGGTGTCGTAGTAGTAGCCTTTGGGAAAGAGGGGGCGCAGGGGGCGATCGATCATTCGGCAGGTGAGGATCTCTTTCTCGGTGGGGCGGCCTTCACGGCGGAAGTAGCTTCCGGGGATGCGACCGACGGCGGCGGCTTTTTCTTTGTATTCGACGGTGAGGGGGAAAAAGTCTTGGCCATCTTTAACTTTGGTGGCGGAGACGGCGGTGACGATGATGATGGTTTCACCCATGGTGACGAGGGCGGCGCCGTCGGCGAGTTTGGCAAGTTTTCCTGTTTCGATGGTGAGGTCGCGATCGCCGACATGGGCGGTTAGGGATTTGTGGTTTTGGCTCATAGTTTTAAGGTGGGTCACGGCAGAGCACGGCCCAGAGAGAGGAAATTCTTGGGACGGGGAAGGAAACTTAGATCCAGCTCGGGTGGCTTCAGAGGACACCGCGAAGGCCAGGGAGCCTGCGTGGTGTCATCTGCTCAGCTCGGGCTGGAGATGGGGTTTCCCGCTCGGAGGGGACTTGGGGGGTAGTGGGTTTCGGTGAGTTATTTCCTCAGGTTTAGTTTCTCAAGAAGAGTGCGATAGCGTTTGGGTTCGGTGCGATGGAGGTAGTCGAGGAGGCGGCGGCGCCGACTGACCATAGAGAGGAGGCCACGCCGTGAAGCGAAGTCTTTGACTGATTTTTGTAAATGGATGGAAAGATGATTAATACGCTCGGTGAGGAGGGCGACTTGGACATCGGAAGAGCCGGTATCCTTCGCATGAAGGCGATTGCCGGTGATGATCTTGCTTTTGGTTGCGAGGGCCATGAGTTAAGAATAAAACCCTATGGTAAAAAGATTTCGAGTCAAGACTGGAAGATTGCTGGGGACGCTATGCCTGTTAGGGCTGGCAAGTGGCTGGGCGCAGGTGGGGGGGGAGGTGACGCTACGGGAGGGGGAAAAATCGGTGGGGTTGAGGGGTGATTCGATACTGGTGGGTAAGGAGGGGAAGGAGTTTAGCTGGAAGGCGGATTTAGCGAGAATGGGTTTTACGGTGCCGATTGAGGAGCTGAATCAAGGCGAAGTGGTGGGACAGAAGTGGTTAGTGGGTGGGGGGAGACCAGGTTTTCTAGGGGCGAAGGTTTTCTTTTTTGCGGATGGGAGTCCAGAAAAGGTGGCGCAAATCATTTTGGGTTTTGACCCGACGAATGGGAAGGATTTTGCTTGGACGGAGGGAGGGGCGGTAAAAATATTTCAAAGTTTTACGCGCCCACCTAAGGAGGTAGTTTGGGGAAAATTTCGGGAGGCGTTGGGAAGGGGACCTTTTGATATACTTTTGAGTGCGGCTGACCAGAAAGTGGGAAAATACCATCTGCAACCGGAGCAGATGGGAATGATTAGGGCTGACAAGGTGGATGGGTGGGTGAGAATTTTGCAGGATATTGTGGCGGCCTATCATCGGGGAGGTTGGAAAGAGAATGGGAAGGTGCCATCTGGGCCAGAGAGCGCGGTGGACTTTGATGAGGAGCTGAGGGAGGTGCTGGAGGAGAATAGACCGGTGCGAGATGAGTTTCGCAAGGTGCTGACGGCAGTAGCGATGGGGGGGCGGAATGCGAAAGAGAAAATTTTGGTGAACGATTACTGGCAGTTGATGGAGGTGGATAAGTCGCCTGCGGTGGGGTTGGGTTGTGGGGTGGCTCGGGCTGGGGTTGGAGGACGATGGGAGGTTGCGGATATGGGATACTGGGTTTCGAGTGGGTACTTTGGCTCGATTAGCCTTTATGGAATTTGGCCCTATGGGGAGGGGAAGTCGCTCGTTTGTCGGGTGGATGTGGTAGAAACTGACCCACATCAGCTCGCTCAAGCAACGGCGAGGATGGTGGGTGAAGGAATGTTTATGCGGGAGGTGAAGGGGGCTTGTGAGGAGATTGCCAAGAGAATTAAGGGAGGTTAAGGAGGGATGGGTTTAGGCTTGGAATTTAAGGTTAATGGTGTAATAACTCGTTGGTCATGAGTAGGTTCTTACACCTTAAATATCTGGGAATAATGGCCTTAGGATTGGCTGTTGGTGGGGTGCTTTTTGCACAAGAGGCAGGGCCTGGGCCGATCACACCGGAGGGGGAGATTGAGGATCCGCTAGCGCCGGTGCGTTTGGCACCTGGCAGGTCCGCATTCGGGCCGGCGAAAAGCCAGGCCACGGAGGATTGGAATTTTGAAGTGGGTGCGGACTACGGGTATGTGGCGTCGGCGAGTTTAAAGCAGGGATTAGGAACGATCACGGAGCAGTCGGCGGAGGTGGGGGTATTGGCGAGTCGGCGAATTGAGGATGGGTTGGTGGGTATTGTAGGGGCGGACTGGCAGACTTTCTCGTTTGGGTACAGCGGATCGAATATTCCACTCCCGCAAAATCTGCAGGGGTTGAATGCGATTTTCGGGGTGGATGTGCAGTTGGATGATGCGAGTGAGTGGCTGATGCGAATTCAGCTGGAGCCTGGGGTCTATGGGACGCTGCAAAGTTTAGGTTGGCATCAGGTGAATATGCCTGGGGTGGCGGCTTTCACGAATGTGATTGATGACGATTTCCAGTGGTTTATTGCGATTCGAGCGGATGTTTTTAATTTCTTCCCCGTGTTGCCGATTCCGGGGTTTCGCTGGCGATTTGCGAAGGACTGGTTGCTGAATGGAAGTGCGCCGAAGCCGACGATTGATTGGAGGCCGATCGAGGGAATGCGACTGTTTGTGGGGGGTGATATTCTGAATTTGAATGTGCGCTTGCCGGATAGTGATCCGGAGGTGTTGGGGAATCGGAGTTTATCGGGCGCTTTGCTTAATTATTTCGAGGCGCGGGTGGGAGGAGGGGTTTCGTACGAAGTATCGCCGGGTCTTTCGGTGCAGGCGGAGGGGGGTGCGATGGTGTGGCGGACGTTCACTTTTCCGCGGATCAACGATAATGTGAACAGCACGATGGCGCCGTATTTCCAGATTGCGCTGCGCGGTCAGTTTTGAGGAGTTGGGTTGAGCGGGAGGAGTTGGCAGAAAGTGGGGGAGGTGGGTAGAGTATGAGGATGAAAACCTTGCCGGTGTGGCCGTGGGTGTTTGCCTTGTGTCTTACGGGTATGGTGAGGGCGGAAGTGGGGGATGGTGGGGCGGACTCGGCAAGCGAGGAAGCGGTTAAGCAGAAGATGCAGGACGGGGTGGAAACGGGAGCGAGGCGAAATATTACTTTAGGGGCGATGTATTGCGAAGAGTTTAAGCAGCAAGAGGGGGTGCAGACGTTAAAGAATGGGATTATGTACAAGGTGGAGGCGACGGGAAAGGGGAAGACACCAAAGACAAGCGACTGGATTAAGGTGAATTATGCGGGGAAGCATGTGGATGGAAAAGTTTTTGATAAATCGAAGGAAGGGGAGCCGGCACGGTTGAGGGTGGATCGGACGGTGATGGGTTGGCAGGAGGTGCTCCCGCGGATGAGGGAGGGAGATAAGTGGGAGGTGGTGATTCCTTCGCACTTGGCCTATGGGGCTAGAGGAACGGCGGCGGGGAGTATTGGGGCGAATGAGACGCTGGTTTTTACAATTGATCTGGTGGAGGTAGAGGATCCGGCGAAAAAAGTGGAGGCTAAACAACCTTAGTTTATAGAATAAGCATAGCATCGCCGAAGCTGAAGAAGCGGTACTTGTTCTCGAGGGCGTGGCGGTAAGCGCGGAGGGTGAGGTCGGGGCCGGCGAAGGCAGCGACGAGAAGGAGGAGCGTGGAGTGGGCGAGGTGGAAGTTGGTGAGGAGACCGCCGACCCTTTTAAATTCGTAAGGGGGATAAATGAATGCGGAGGTGGTGCCTTGATGAGGGGCGAGGGAGGGGGCGGATTCGAGTACGCGGGCGGAGGTGGTGCCGACAGCGATAAGTTTGTCGGCGGCGGCGGCTTTTTCGGCGAAGCCAGTTGGGATTTCATAATGTTCCGAGTGCATGGGGTGATCGCGAAAGTCTTCTGTTTTGATGGGGCGAAAGGTGCCGAGTCCGACGTGGAGAGTGACGAAGGTGTGGGAAAAGTGGGCGAGGAGTTCTGGGGTAAAGTGGAGGCCAGCGGTGGGGGCGGCGACGGAGCCTGGGGGTTGGGCGTAGGTGGTTTGGTAGTCGGTGGGGTCGGAGGGCTGGAAATCGGGTTGGCCTTGAACTTTGCGTGACTTGAGAATGTAGGGGGGGAGTGGAGGTAGGCCATAGTGCTCCAAATTGAGGGAGTCACCGAGAACGCGCAGAACGAGTTGACCGCCAGGGATCGATTTTTCGACTCGGAGTTGGGGGGCGGGACCGACGGGGGTAGATCCTGGGATGGGATCGGGGAAAACGGTGGTACCGGGTTGGAGGCGTTTGGAGGGGGTGCCGAGGGCGGTCCACCAACCTGGGCTGGTTTCTTCTAGGAGGAGGAGTTCGGTGCGGTTTTGGGAGCAGATGAGGCGGGCGGGGATGACCTTCGAGTTGTTGAGGACGAGGAGGTCTGTGGGGGAAAGAAGGGAGGGTAGGTCACGAATGGTGAGATCGGTGAGTTCACCAGTGGCGCGGCGGAGGAGGAGGAGGCGGGCGGACTCGCGGGGGTGAGCGGGGGAGGTGGCGATTCGGTCATGGGGGATGGTGACGGAGAGGAGTTGATCTAGGGCTGGGCTGGTCATGGCGATTTGACAGAGTGTGCCGAGTGGGGCACATTTCAACTATGAGAAAAATCCTTCGCGGTCTAAACACATTAAAAGCCAACTCGTTTACACTGGTCGAACTTTTGGTGGTCATCAGTATCATCGGGCTCTTGGCGGGGATGGCGGTGCCAGCAATTCAAGGGGGATTGGACAAGGCGAAGCAACAGGTGGATGTATCGAATGCGCGCCAAGTTGGAATGATTCTTTTCAGCGATGCGAATGACAACGATGGAACCTATTCGACCAACGGGACAACCTCTCTAATGATTTTCACTAATTTGATCGGCAAAGGTGCTTTAAGCAGCACCAAAGTATTAGCTGGCCAAGGTTATCCCGCAGCAGCGAGCACAAGTAGTATCACCGCTTCCAATATTGCGATGGCTTATGTTTCCGGATTAACCACTTCAGATGACGGGCAAACGCCAGTTTTGATCTCGAAAGGATTAACGACGCTGACCGCTACGCAGGTCATCTCCGCAATCACAACAGGATGGAAGTCAAAGGGAATCGTGATCTACCGAGTGGGTAATTCAGCTGAGTTCCTTAAGTCTGGAAATAACGGAGCCCCTGTCGGCTCAGTTAACTTGTCTTTGAGTACTAATTCTATTACCAACCAAGTGTATCAGTAAAATACACTATATTCGCCGTAGTGCATCCGCTAGCTGACTAATTAATTCAGCATAGCTTGACCAGCGTGAGTCTGGTTTCTTTCCGAGACATTTATCGATGGTAAAAACGGTCTGCTCTTGGGCGTCTGGGCAGAAAGTCCGTAGCGGAGGTGGACGATCCGAAATGTGCCGCTTGGCTACCTCCTCGGCGGTCTCAGCTTCAAAAGGTGGGCGACCTGCGATGGCGTGGTATAATGTGGCACCGAGGGAATAAATATCGCTACGAATATCTTCTGATTCGCGCAGAAGTCTTTCGGGGGAGACGTAGTAGGGAGTGCCCCAAATCTCATCCTGTTGCCCGAGGGCTGACCTTGCCCCTGCGGCCAGACCAAAATCAGCTAGTTTGGGAATATTCCCTCGGCCGAATAAGATATTACCCGGTTTGATGTCGCGGTGAATTAAGCCTGTTTCTTCATGGGCAAACTGCAGGGCGGAGGCGATGCCAAGACCGACTTCGAGGACATCTTTTTCCGGCAATTTGGCCTGTTTTTCCATGCGGTGCTCTAAGCTGGGTTCATCGAGATGTTCCATGACAAGGTAAAGTCGTCCGTCTTGCTCCCCAAGGGTAAAGACGCGAATGATATTGGGATGGGCGAGCGAAGCGGTGACCTCCACCTCCTCGAGAAACTTTTTGGCGAAGGCAATATCTTCGCCGAGATCAGATCGCAGAATCTTAAGGGCGACCTTGCGATTTAAGCCAGTGTCTTTGGCGAGATAAACGGTGCCCATTCCTCCTTGGCCCAGTTCCCGCTCAATCTGGTAGTTGCCGAAAGACATTCCTGCTGTGATTAACCCCTCCTGCATTAGTTTAAGTTGGCTTATTTATTGTGGCGGAGCGAGTCCGTTGGCTTGCCTTTTGATGAGAACCTTTCTAGGCCAAGAGGATGCCAATTAGCGTTGTCACGGGGGGGGCTGGGTTCCTCGGGTCCCATTTAACCGATCGCCTTCTCAAGGAGGGTCATGAGGTGATCGCGGTGGATAATCTTTTAACTGGGAATGAGCGTAACTTGGATCACCTGAGAACCGAAAAGAGGTTTCGTTTTCTTCGGCATGATGTGACCAAGTTTATTGCGGTGGAGGGACCAGTGGACTACGTCTTTCATTTTGCCTCCCCCGCCAGCCCCATTGATTATTTAGAGCTCCCGATCCAAACACTGAAAGTGGGCTCGCTTGGAACCCACAACGCGCTCGGACTGGCCAAAGCTAAAGGAGCGACCTTCCTTCTAGCCTCTACCAGCGAATGTTATGGGGATCCTTTGGTGCATCCTCAAAAAGAGGAGTACTGGGGAAATGTTAACCCGATTGGTCCAAGGGGAGTTTACGATGAGGCCAAGCGTTTTGCGGAAGCGATGACGATGGCCTATCATCGTTTTCATAAGGTGAACACTAAGATTGTCCGAATCTTTAACACCTATGGGCCACGCATGCGTTTGCGGGATGGGCGGGTGGTTCCTGCTTTTGTCGGCCAGGCCCTGCGAGGGGAGCCGATGACCGTTTTTGGTGAGGGTAAGCAAACGCGGAGCTTTTGTTTTGTGAGTGACCTAATTGATGGAATTTATCGACTCTCCCAAGCCGACTTTCACGAACCAGTAAATATCGGAAATCCCGTAGAGCTCACCATCATGGAATTCGCTGAGAGAATCCGCCGACTGACGGGAAGTCAAAGCTCTATCGTGAAAAAACCGCTCCCCGTGGATGACCCCCAACAGCGACAGCCCGATATCACACGCGCCAAGAAGGTTCTTGGTTGGGAGCCAAAGATTTTGTTGGAGGATGGGCTCCGTGAAACGATTCAGTGGTTTCAGGCAAATCTGAATAGTCCAGGACGAGCGTGATTTCGTTGTATCGATACGGATGGGCGGGCTTATTTTGGATTGCGGCCTCGGCTTGGGCGGCACCGGAAGGCACTAAAACAAACTCGGCTACACAAGCTGAAGAGGGGCGGTACCGCAGTGCGCTGCTTTTTGCCAACGTAGTGGAGTTGATACGGGACGAGTACTTGGATATCGAAAAGACCGATTACGACAAAATGACCTATGCGGCTCTCCGGGGGTTGCTGTCATCTCTGGATCCGCACAGTCAGTTCCTTGATCCAGAAAATTATAAACTGATTCGGACGGAGACGGAGGGGCAGTTTGGTGGGCTGGGTATTTCAATCGGGTTGCTTGAAAACCAGCTGACGATCAATGTGCCGATTGAGGGGGGTCCAGCCTACCGTGCGGGTCTTCTGCCAGGGGATCGAATCGTTAAAATTGATGGGGCGGGTACGCAGAAGCTCACCCTAGGAGAGGCGATTCGGAAATTAAGGGGCCGGCCTGGAGGTGTGGTAAAGTTAACGGTCTATCGCCCTTCTGAAACGAGGACCATGGAAGTTTCAGTTGTTCGCGAAATGATTCAAGTGCCCACAATTACCGATGTGGGTCTACTTTCTGAAAATACGACACGTGGCGAAAAAATCGGATATCTCAGAGTTACTCAATTTGGAGAGAAGACAGGCCATGAGTTTGACGCCGCCTTGTCGCGGTTGGAGGCCCAAGGAGCGGTCGCTTTGATTCTTGATCTGAGAGATAACCCGGGTGGCCTAGTCGATGCGGCTGTGGAGGTGGTGAGTCGGTTTGTGCCCAAGGACACTTTAGTAGTGGCAACTGAAGGTCGGAAAGCAACGGCAGAACGGGTGGAGTACCTTTCCCGAGCCTGTACGCGAAGAATTAAACTGCCGACGGTAGTTTTAGTAAATGGTAATACGGCGAGTGCGGCGGAAATCGTGGCGGGTGCACTGCAGGATTTGGGGAAGGCAGTGATTGTGGGGGAGACAACATTTGGAAAGGGTTCGGTCCAGACGGTGCAGCGATTAGATCTCAGCGTGACACCCGATGTGGGGGTACGTTTGACGACGGCGCACTACACCACCCCTTCAAGAAAAAAGATTCACGGAGTTGGGATTGAACCTGACATTACGGCCCGATTAACTCGTGGTGAGGAACAAAGTATTTATCGGCAGAGAAGTCCAGGTTTACAGAAGAGCGGATTGCCTGTGGTTGAGATTCAGGACGAGCCCTTGGACCGGGCGGTGGATCTACTGCGTGGGTGGAAAGTGGTGGCCCGTCGATCCTATCCCACTCGTTAAGATGCCGTGGCGACGATTTGCGCTTTAGGGATTGAAACATCCTGCGATGAGACGGCAGTGGCCGTCGTCGAAGCGAATGCACAGGGCTGTCGGCTACTAGGGGAATCACTGGCTACTAGGCCAGAAGAACACGCTCGATTAGGCGGAATCATTCCTGAGCTTACGGCGCGGCAACATCTGGAACTCCTGCCTAAGATCACGGCCGAAGTGAGAGGTAAGATTGGGCGTTCAGGTTTTCAAGTTGTGGGGGCAACGGCTGGACCTGGATTAGCCCCTGCATTGCTGGTGGGGTTATCTTTCGGCAAGGGTCTAGCTTACGCGAAAAACTGTGCCTTTCACGCGATCAATCATTTGGAGGGACATCTTTTTAGTCCCTTTGTTTCCGCAGGAGTATGGCCCGAGTATCCTCATTTGTCGTTGATTGTCAGCGGGGGTCATACCTTGCTGGTGGATGCGGCGAGTCCCACGGAGCGGAAGATTTTGGGCACGACACGCGACGATGCGGCGGGGGAGGCTTTTGATAAGTTGGCACGAATGGTGGGGTTGGGTTATCCAGGAGGTCCCGCGATGGAGATCGAATCAAGACAGGGAAAGGCGGGTCGCTATCAACTTCCTCGACCGATGAAAGGAAGCGAGGGGTGTGACTTTAGTTTTAGCGGACTTAAAAACGCCGCTCGATTATTACTGGTTAAAAACCCTGATATTGTTCTGCCTGGTCAAGCAAGGGCGGACTTCTGTGCGGAAGTTCAGGCGGCGATTGAGGAGTCGGTGGCGGACCGGTGCGAGCGAGCTTTCGAAAAAACCGATAGAAAAATTTTAACGGTGAGTGGCGGGGTGAGTGCCAATCGTGGCCTGGTACGGGCCTTGGAGGTGGTTGCGCAGAAGTCGGGGGTCAAACTGCGCCAGGCCTTGGCAGGATGGAACACAGACAATGCTTCGATGGTTGCGGCGGTGACGGCACGCCGGGCTTTGGATGGAGTATCTTCCGACTGGGAGCGCGACGTTGATCCGCGTTGGTCGGTTTCGGTCTGAGTTTTATTTTAGTTGAAGAAGAGATATTAGGAAGGGACGAGCCAAGGGAGAAGAGGGGATGGAAGTTTGGGGACGGAGGCGGGGAGTTGGAGTAGCGGGAGACCGGTAAGCTCTTCGAGAAGGGCAGGATTGGTGCGGGTGGCGAGGTCGTCTGGGGCTTGATGAAGGTTGAGAATAATTCCAAGAAGTGGAAGCTTCGCTTGGCGAATCGAGTCCACAGTCAGGAGAGTATGATTAAGAGTCCCTAGGGTGGCTCGCGCTACGAGGAGGACAGGTAGGGCAAGTTCTTGTGCCCACTCGCGTATTCCGTTGGATCGATCGAAAGGAACTCGCCACCCGCCAACTCCTTCCACGAGGAATGGTCCTGAATAGTTGGAGACTAGTTTTTGCATTCGCTCGCGGAGGATGGCCCAAGGGAATGGGCGAACCTCAAGAATGGAGGCGGCGTAAGGGGAGAGCGGTGCTGCGAAATGGATAGGATTTATTTCTATGGGAGAAATTGCGCCGTTAGATGCCTCGGCGAGGCGGAGGGCATCCTCGCGGTCTCCACAAGAAATAGGTTTTAGGGGGAGCGCGGGAATTCCCTGTTCTCGGAGTGCTTTTGTTAGGAGGGCAGTGAAAAAGGTTTTACCCACTCCGGTATCCGTTCCTGTAATGAAGATGCCTTTCATGTTGGGATCACTTTGTTCAGGGCAAGAAGAAGTGCATCCACCATCTTTTCTAGTTCGTTGTCCGTGGTGCAGTATGGAGGCATCAAAACTAAAACGTCGCCGATGGGACGGGTTAGGAGTCCAAATTCACGAGCGACATGGCAAACCTTGTGGCCTGTGCGGTTGGCGGCAAGCAAAGGTGTGCGGCTCGTACTATCTGCGATCAGCTCGATCGCGAGGATTGCCCCCTCTTGACGAACATCGCCCACATTGGGGTGTGCCCAAAAGCGGGCAGAAAGGGACTGGAGATGTTGAGCCAAAGAATCAAAATGAATCTGGGTTTTGGGTTGATGCAAAAGCTCTAGATTGGCTAAAGCGGCGGAACAGCCGAGTGGATTGGCGGTGTAACTATGGCCGTGATAGAAAGTGCGCTCGGGGCCTCCTGAGAAGGATTGAAAAATATCTTCTGTGGTGAGGGTTGCTGCAAGGGGGAGATAGCCGCCGGTCAGTCCTTTGGCGACGGCAAGAACGTCAGGCATGACGTCTTCGGCATGGGATGCCAATGGGTAACCTGTCCGACCGAAGCCAGTAAGGACTTCGTCAAAGAAAACCTTAGCCCCCACTTGGCGAGCGGCGGCGGAGGTGCGCTTGGCGTAGCCGTGCGGCTGCATGATCATGCCAGCGGCTCCTTGGACTCGTGGTTCCAAAACCCAAGCGGCAAGTGTGTCGCCAGATTGATGAATCTTCTCTTCAGCAAGGGTGGCGCATTCGAACTTACATTTTCGGTAGGTACGGGCATCAGCTTTTTCAGGTTTGGCTTGATTGAATGGGCAACGGTAGCAGGCGGGGGTCATTACCTTGCCTGAGGAGAAGAGAACGGGCTGATAGTGGTGGTGAAAGGTGTGGCTGTGGCCAAGGCTCATCGCGCCGACGGTGTCACCGTGGTAAGCCCCATCGGGGGATATAAAATGAGTGCGTTTGGGTTGGCCGTTTTGGGCGAAAGCCTGGAGGATCATCTTCAGACCTGCTTCCATTGCGGTAGATCCATCATCGGAGAAGAAAACGCGTTCTAGGGTAGGAGAGAGTCCTTTTGCATTGGCATAGTGCACCAATTCCTGTGCCAAGCGGATGGCAGGTTCGTGAGTGAGGCCGAGAAAAGAGGAGTGGGCGATCTTGTCCAGTTGGGTTCGAATCGCCTGATCAATGATGGGATTGCGATGTCCGTGGAGGTTAGTCCAGATGGAAGAGTTGCCGTCGAGGTAGCGTTTCCCGTCGGCACCGAGGAGCCAGGCGCCTTCGCCAGAGGCGATGACGAGTGGTTCGAAAGATGGATCCATCCACTGCGCATGAGGAGTAAAGGGATGCCAGAGATGCTTCCGATCGAAACGGATACTTTCAGCAGAGTTCATCAGGAGGAAGAAATTGGCAAAATAGAGAGGGCAGAGGTGAGGTTCTGGATATCTTTTGGGGTGTGGCGGGAGGAAAAACTAAGGCGGAGGCGAGCCGTGCCCTCGGGAACGGTGGGAAATCGAATGGCGGGGACGTCGATACCTAGATTACGGAGGAAAGTCGAAGCAGTGAGGGCAGTGGAGTTCTCACGGCAAGCGATGAAATGAATTGGACCGGAGAGAGGGGAAGGATAAGTGGCGGTGAATTGGGCGATGTTTTGCTGGAGCGTTTGGCGAAGGGAGTCACCCTCGGTTGAGCGGACAATTTCGAGACTGGCCAGCGCGGCGGAAGCGGATGCGGGAGAAAGGGCTGTTCCGAAAAGGAAGGTGCGCGATTCATTGAGGAGATGATTAATGATGAAATCGGAAGCTGCGACGAAGCCACCTGAAGATCCGAGTGTCTTTCCGAGGGTTCCCATCTGGATGTCGATCTGGTGGGTGCAGTTGAGCTGGGCAGCGAGGCCAGCGCCCGCAGGTCCACAGATCCCGTTGGCGTGAGCTTCGTCGAGAAGAAGCCACGCGCCGAATTGAATTTTGAGCTGGATGATTTCTAGTAAAGGAGCCCAGTCGCCATCCATGGAGTGGAGGGATTCCACAACGAGAAGAATCTTTCCTGATGGGTGGAGTTGGGTGGTGGAGGTTAAAACCTTTTGCAGTTCTTTGGTGTCCTGCCGATTGAAAATGCGGAGGCGGGCACCAGAAAGTTTGGCACCGTCAAAGAGACAGGAGTGGGCGTTTCGCTCCAGAATAACCGTATCTTGGGGTCCGATGATTGCGGGAATTACGCCCAACGGAGTGAGGTAGCCTGCAGAAAAAAGGAGGGCTTGCTCGCTTGATTTCCATGAAGCGAGAGATTTCTCAAGTTGGCGATGGATGGGGGATGAGCCTGCAAGAAGGCGGGCAGCGGAGGCACTGGTTCCAAAATCCTGGACAGCCTTGACTGCCGATTGACGGACAGAAGGGTGGCGAGAAAGGCCAAGGTAATCGTTATCGGAGAAGGAGAGTGAGGGGGGATGGGAGGGGAGGGATCGCTGAGAATGATTCTCGGTGCGGCGCTGGTTTCGGTGGATAATATCGTCTTGAAACGATGGGGAGGTCGAGTGCATCTGGCTTTCAGCGTGGCGAAGAGAGGGGGGTAGGGACGAGGTCAAAACTTAGATGGGGTCGTGTTGGGTGATGCGTCCCGCAACGCAACTTACTTGGGCTGGGTCGTTAGACCGAAGAATCCATGAAACTGGGTCATGATGGGCAGGAATTTTCCAACCGATCCAGTCGGCCCAGCGTCCGACTTGGAGAGTGCCGAGCTTATCTTCGAGTTTGAGAGCACGCGCGGGGGTGGTGGTCAAGCTGGCCCAGGCTTCTTGAGAAGTAAGGGAGGGTAAAGTTTCTTGGAATAAGCGAATTTCTTGGCGCAGATCAAGTTTCAGATTGAGAGAGGAGGCGGGGCTATCGGTGCCTACGCAGATTGGGATTTTGTGTGCACGGAGAAGATCGGCCTGGAAAGAGTTCCGTTGAAACCATCGGTGGGAAGAAGGGCAGTGGACCACGGTGGCATGGGTTTCGCAAAGGTAAGGGAGATCGGATTCGGACAGTTCATTGAGATGAGCGAGAATGGGTTTGTGGGGGAGGGCCTGATGACGGCTACACCAGTCGAGGGCAGAGCGGTTGCCCGAAAAATCATCTCGTTTGAGGTCAGCTGGTAAAAGATTCTGAAGGGGGCTTTTCTTTCCGCAGAGAAGTTGGGTTTCATCGGTTGATTCGGCTAAGTGAGTGGTGAAAGGAAGGCAGTGACTGTTGGTGAGCTGGACGAGTTTTTGAAAAAGAGAAGGGGAAGCGGTGTAGGGAGCGTGGGGAGAGAGGGCGAGGTGCCAAGCGCTTGAGGGATGGCGTGCGAGCCAAGCAGTGACGCGATCGAGCCCCTCAGCTGGGTGGGCAGGCGCGTGAAGATCCATAAACTCCAAGGCCCACCAGACTCGGGTGGCGGTGGAGGTGAGACCCGCCAACGCGGAGACATCGGAGGTGATGGAAAGGATCGAGGTGGTGCCACAGAGAAGGGCGTTTTGGGAAGACTGTGTGATGGAGCGGCGACGGACTTCTGGGGTAAGTCCAGGGAGGAGGGGAATGATTTGGCGAAGCCAATCGGTGAAGGTGTCTGTGGGGGAGAGGGTATTGGCCAGAGAAGAGAGTTCGAGGTGGGCGTGGAGATTGATGAAGCCAGGCGTAAGGGTCAGACCTGGAAGGCGAAGAACTTCCTCTCCAGGATGGGGGGAAAGAGAGGAACCGACTTCAGAAATCGTGTCGCCGTTAATGCGGAGGCAACCGGGGCGGTGAATTTTTCCCAGAGATTCGAGGACGGCGTCCGCCAAGATTAACATTCGGTTAGCGGGCTCCTTTAGGTGTGGGGTGGTTTTGTAAAATCTCAGCAAGGGCAGGTGCGATGGAACGACGAATCTCGGCAGACATGCGATCGATGAAAAGGATGCCGAGGAGGTGGTCGACCTCATGTTGAAGGGCGCGAGCGAGAAGCCCGCCCGCAGTGAGGGTGTTAGATTTGCCTTGGAGATCGAGGTAGTCCATTTGAATGCGAAGGCTACGTCGTACGTCGCCACTGACGCCCGGGAAGCTAAGGCATCCTTCATCGGCGTCCTCGCGCTTGCGGGTTAGGGTTAGAACGGGGTTACAGAAAAACAGAGGCATGTGGAGGCGCCAATCGACGGGTTTGCCCGCAAGTTCCATGGTGGAGGGGCGTTTGGCGACTTTACGTAGATCGACGACTGCCATTTGGAGGGAGACGCCGATTTGAGGGGCAGCGAGTCCGATGCCTTCGGATTCATGCATGGTCGCCTCGAGGCAGTTGGCGAGTTGGTTTAGCTTTTCGTTCGGGGGGCGAACGAGGAGAGCCGGTTGGCGCAAGACGGGATCACCGTAAATGCGGACGGGTAGAATTGGATTGGAGGATGGTTTCAGGGGGCGGCAGTGGCGCCGCCGATCTTGGTGGTACGAACGGAGATCGGGACACCTGCGTCCTCACACGCGTCGAAGAACTTAAAGAAGATGGAAATGGGGGTTGTCTCGTCAAAGACAAGAGTAACATTTTTAATACCCTTATCTTTGAGGAGTTTCGCGAGGTCCGCGCGGAAAGTAGCAGATTTTGGGTCGACATTGAGAGTTTGCTCGCCAAGGGAGAGGGGAAATTTGTCCGCTTCGAAGAGTTTAGCATATTCAGCCGCCTTGGCCGATTTCATGGTTAATTCAGGCGGAGCTTTTTTAGAGTCCTCGACTTTTTCCGTGCCCTTTTCGGATTTGGGTGGAGTGACATCGACCGAAGCGGTTTTCTTTTTAAAACTTGTGGTGACGATGAAAAAGATGAGAAGCATGCATAGGATATCGATCAACGGGATGACGTTGATTTCGACGCGGCGTCGGCGGGTTGGGTTGAACTTCATCGCGGGCGGACCCGGAGCTCGTTAGGCGGAGACTTCTTCGGTGTAGAGTTTCTTCAAGAGGAGCATGGAAAACTCCTCAAGTTCTACGGAAAGTACGTCGATCTTTTTACTGAAGAAGGTGAAGGGGAATAGCATGACGATGGCGGTGCCGATGCCGAGAACGGTGGTGTGTAGGGCTTCGGCGATGCCGGTGGCGATTTTTTCGGGGTCGGCATTAGTCGAACCGACGGCGGCAAAGATGGTGATAAGACCTGTAACGGTTCCGACGAGACCGAGGAGAGGGGAGGCGCCGACGAAGATTTCTAGGTAGACGATACCGCGTTCGAGGCGAGCGACTTCAGTGCGGGCAAGAGTTTGTAGGACCTCGACGTTTTCGGCACGGGGAAGGGAGGCGTGTTCCAGAGAGCTGTTGACGAGGCGGGCGAGGGCGGAGTCGTTACGGACACAGAGGCGGACGAGGGTTTCGGTGTTGCCGCCTGGTTTGAGAGCCCGAATGGCGTCAATGACTTCTCGGGGGGTGACGCGTTCGCGACGGAGGCGAAGAAAGATGAGGACAGAGAGGAAGACTCCTATGATTAAGGAAGCGACTAGAGGGAAGATGATAAGGATCAATACAAAGGGGGATATTCCGAGAGCAGTTAAATGGCCGATGACGGGTAGATTCATAAAAATTAAACGTAGGTGGGAATATTAGAAAGGCGAGCCCTGATCTTTTTAGTAGATGCGAAAAGCAAGTTGCCAAGGGAAGCCTTTAGGCATTTCTTTGAGGAGAGCATCAGGGAACGGACCGATAAGATTACTGGATTGGTTGATGGCATCGCCACTGATTTGGCCAAGGATGGAATTAGGGTCGCCTTGAACGACATCGAGTTGCGAGATGGAACCGTCGGGATTGACGAAGAAACGAATGACGACTCGATTCACTCCGATTTGGGCCATGGTTTGTTGAACTTTTAAATTCCAGCGGGAGCCGATGCCGAGGTAGAGCTTATGTTGATAGCGACCGAGAGCGGTCCCCATGGAAGCAAAGGAGGCATCTTGGCCCATTTGGGCACCACCCGAAACGGCGCTACGATCGCGGAAAATGTCTGGGGGGGGAGCCATGGCCGAGGAGGAGTCGGACGCCTCGGAAGCGGCTTGGGCTTGGGATGGAGGGGTGGAGTCTTGGCTTTGATTCTGGTTGGGGTTGGCGTCGGGAGGAGTTTCCTCGGCAGGTTTTTGGATGGCTTCGCCTGGGCCTGGAGTGGGTTTGAGGAGTTCGGTTTTGGGAAGGGGTGGGGCGGGGTCGGGTTTGGCTTGTGGAGGGGGCTTGGCTGCGGAGGGGCTGAGGCGGGCGGAGGGCGGGGGGGATGCTTGGTTGGGGGAAAACTGGGAATTCTGCATGGTGAGAGAGTCGTTGTTTTTGCCTTCTTGGCCGCCGAGGGTTAGGTCGGTGCCATTGACGACCTTGCTGGAGGCGGCGGTGTTGCGGTCACTTTGCAGAGCGGTGCGGGGATCTGGCTTGTCGGTTTCTTTAAGGCCTGAGGCGTCGACGAACTGGCTAGCCATGGGAGGGGCGGCGATGGGAGGAGCCTGAGCCAAGCGCTGGATTTTTAGATTCGTGCGCACAGGGGCGGCGTCCGCCTTTTTGGTTAAACGAGATATGGCATCGGAAGAAAACCAGAAAAATGCGAAGAGGAAAAAATAAAGCAGAGTGAAGGCAGTGGCGATGATCAGGTCGCGACGTTCCCGAGGATCTTGTCCTGAGTAGGGCAAGGGAGAGTTCTCTTCGGTGGGCATGGCCAACGTCATAATTTGAAATTAGGACGCAAAGTGAGTTAGGACAAGGTCGGCGGGTAGGCGGGGTGAGAAACAGGCCGACGAGGTCGGAATCGATCCACGGTGATATAAAAGGCGGGGACGAGATAGAGAGTGAGGAAGGTAGAGGAAAGCATTCCTCCGACAACGGCGACTCCGAGTGGGCGGCGACTTTCGGCCCCCGCGCCGAGGCCGAGTGCGATGGGAAGAATTCCGATGATGGTGGAGAGGGCGGTCATGAGGATGGGGCGAAGCCGAAGGCGACCGGATTCGAGCATGGCTTCGAGGGCGGGGACACCGAGGGCTCGTTGCTGATTGGCGAACTCCACAAGAAGAATGGAATTTTTGGTAACGAGACCCAAAAGAAGGACCAGGCCGATCAAGCTGTAAAGATTGAGATTCATGGAGGGAATTTCTGGAATCATTCCAAAAAGGAGGGCAAGTGGTTTGGGTAGGGCACCTGGGGGGGCGTACTGGGGTATAACGGCCAACCCGTTGAGAAAACCGAGAACATAAATAAGTAGAAGCGCACCGACCGCGGCCAAGGGTAGGGCGATCATGATGGTAAGAGGGTGGACGAAGCTTTCGAACTGGGCGGCGAGGGCCATGTAAACGATAAGAACTGCGAGGAGAAGGATCTGCCAAGCTTCGCCGCGGCCAGAGCGCAGTTCGCGAGCTTCCCCGTCGAATTCCATTTTGATTCCAGGCGGAAGAATTCTCCGCCCAATTTCCTCGGTTTTTTCGATGGCTTGGCCAAGAGTACACCCTTGCGGTTGGCCACTGACTTGGGCGCAACGTTGGCGGGCAAAGTGGGAGATGGAGTTGACCGAGCCTTTTTCTTTGGCGCGGACGAGATCACGAATGGGAACGAGTTGTCCGCTGCGGGCGCGGACGTAGAGGGAATTTAGTTCGTCGGGTACCAGCCGATCCACGCGGCGAAGTTGGGCAATGACGTCGTACTGTTTGCCCTCGAAGTTGAAGCGGGAAATGTCGAGTCCTCCGAGAAGAATCTGCAGAGACTCGGAGATGTCGCGAACGGAGATCCCGAGGGCGGCAGCACGATTGCGATCGATTTCAAGATTGAGCTGAGGTTTTTCGTAGTTGAAGTTAGTGCGGGGTTGGCTGAGGAAGCCTGCTTGATCAATCTCGTCGCGTAATTCGCGTGCGCTTTTTTCTAATTGGACAAGATTGGGGCCTTGGAGAATGACTTGGAAAGAGGCGTCGAAACCGCGTCCGATGGCTTTGGGGAGAAAGGGGATGACGACCGCTCCACGAATTTCACTGATCATGCGAGTGAACATGGAACCGCGAGCTCCTGGGCGGGCGAGTTGGAGTCCTGTGCGCTCTCGATCAGGTTTGAGGCGCATAAACATAATGCCGAGATTGGATTGTCCTGGGGAACCGCGAGCGAGGGCGACGGCGGAAAAGTAGCCTTCGACCTCTGGATATTCGGAAGCGATTTTTTCGGCCTGGCGGATATAGCGGTCGGTGGCTTCGGTGGTGGAGCCTTCTGGGGTGACGACGACGGCAACGATGGTGCCTTTATCTTCGTCTGGAAGAAATTCTTGGGGGATGGCCTGATAGAGTAGGACGGTGAGTGCGAGGATTCCTGCGCCGAGTCCGAGGAGGGCGCGGGGGTGACCCAGCGCAGCCGCGAGGCTTTTGGTGTAGAAAAGGGAGATACGATGTAAAACTGATTCGAGAAACTTGGCATAGGCGGGAGGATTGGCGGAAGGCGGTTTCAGGAAATAGGCACCGAGAGCAGGACTAAGGGTGAGAGCAACAAAGGCGGAGATGGTAACGGAGCCAGCCAAGGTTACGGCAAATTCGCGGAAGAGAATTCCAGTGGTTCCGCTTTGAAAAGCGATGGGAAGAAAGACGACGACGAGGCTGGCGGTGATGGCGAGAATAGCTCCAGTGATTTCCTTCATGGAGGTAAGGCTGGCTTCAAGGGGGGTCATGCCCTCTTCAATGTGGCGGACGATGTTTTCGAGTACGACGATGGCGTCGTCGACAACGATCCCGATAGCGAGAACGAGGGCAAGAAGAGTGAGAATATTAACGCTATAACCGAGTGCGTAGAGCAAGCCGAAGGTCCCAAGAACGGAGATGGGAATGGCAGCAGCAGGGATGAGAGTGGAGCGGGCTTCTCGTAGAAAAAGGAAGATGAGGACGACGACGAGGAGAACGGAAATAATGAGGGAGACAACGACTTCGTGAATGGCGTTCTCGACATAAAGAGAAGAGTCGAAGGGGATATCGATTTTAACGTCGGCAGGGAGGAGGGGTTTGATTTTTTCTAGTTCACGACGAACTCTTTGAGCGACCTCGACGGCGTTGGCATCGGACTGTTTAACTACGCCTAAGCCGACGGCGGGTTGACCTCGAAAGCGGGCAATGGTCTGTTCAACGGCTGGCCCTATTTCCACGGTGGCGATGTCACGCAAGCGGATGGGAGTGCCCTCTGTATCCCGGACGATGAGATCGGCGTACTGGTCGGGGCGATCCATTCTCCCTCTTGCTAAGATACTAAGAGAGCGCTCCTTGCCTTCAATTTGTCCTGAGGGAAGTTCCACATTTTCCCGTGCGAGGAGGGCGCGGATATCGGCCGCAGTGATTTGGCGAGCGGCCATTTTTTCTGAATCGAGCCAGATCCGCATGGAGGTTCTCTTCTCCCCTCCGAAGTTGATGCCGCCTACGCCTGAGAGAACTTGGAGGCGATCTTTGATTTGGCGTTCGGCCAGATTAGTGAGATCGAGGGTGGAGCGAGTCGGACTGGAAAGGGCAACCCACATAACTTCTTGGGCATCGGCGTCTTGTTTGGCGACGATGGGTTCTTTGATGTCGTCAGGGAGTTTATCGCGGACTCGACTAATTCGATCGCGGACGTCTTGGGCTCCGATATCGACGTCACGGTTGAGTTCAAATTCAACTGTGATACTGCTGACCTGCTCCCGCGATTCACTGCGTAGGATTTTAATGCCAGGGATATTATTGATTTCTTGCTCCATGGGTTCGGTGACATCGGCTTCGACAAGTTCGGCGTTGGCGCCCGGATAGATGGTGATGACGGAGACGACGGGAGGGTCGATGTTAGGGAGTTCGCGGACGGGGAGGCGGGATAGGGCAACGATGCCGATGAGGGCAATCGCCAGGTTAGCCATGGTGGCGGCCACGGGGCGCCGAATGCAAAACTCTGGAAGATTCATGGAGCGGGAGTCGTGGAGGATTGGGGTGTGGAAGGGGTTTCGGGGAGAAGCTTACGACCTGGGGACAGGCGGAGATTGCCTGAGCGTGCGACGAGATCGCCTGGGCGAAGTCCGCTGAGGATTTCGATCCGTCCTGGGATACGGAGACCGGTTTCGATGGGAACGAGTTCGGCCACTCCATCGGTATCACGGTAGGTAGCGAACCCTCCTTCGTGGGGAAAGATGCAATCTTCTGGGAGGGTGAGAGCTTTTTCTTTCGTGCCGATGCCGAGGTTAACATTGGCGAACATCCCAGGTTTGAGTCGGTGATCGGTGTTGGGGATAAAAGCGCGGGCTTGGACGGTGCGGGTGGCCATATCGATCTGAGGTTCGACGAGATATATCTCGCCAACGAAAACCTCGTCTCCGTAAGCGGCGACTTTGAGATGGATGGGTTGGCCGGGTTGGACACGTGCACCGTACCGTTCGGGAACACCGAAGGTAAGCTTCATGCGATTGAGGGCGTAAAGGCTAACGAGAATAGTCTGAGGATTGACGTACTGACCGACGCTAACGGTGCGGTGGCCGAGGACACCGGCAAAGGGGGCGGTGAGGGTGTACTCCTCCATCCGTTTACGGGAAAGTTTTAGAGCGGCTGCGGTGCGTTCTGAATTGGCGCGGGTTTGGTCGTGTTCTTGTTGGGAAATGGTGCCGTCGGCAAGAAGGGCATCGGCGCGCTTGAGGGTTTCTTTCGCGTAAAGCTGATCGGCTTCGGATTCGGCTACTGCAGAGGCCTGTTTCGATTCATCGATCTGGAGAAGAATATCGCCTTTTTGAACTACGGCCCCTTCGACCATAGTGATGGAGGTTATTTCACCATCGACCTCGGGTTTGATGTCGACGGATTCTTCCGCCTCAAGGGTGCCGATGGCGGCGAGGGTTTCGAGGAGGGGACCTTCTTGAACGGCAACCAGCTCGACGGGAACAGGTCGATCTTTAGGCGGGCCGCCGCCTTTCTGACAGGCGCTCAGAGCCAAGAAAGCTAGAAGAATGATAAAATGATTCATATGATGAATGGTTAACAATGTGAAGCATCTCCTGACCTAGGTCAAGAAGGGAGGAGGTCGCGAATAGAGGAAATGAGATCGGGAAGGCCTTCGCCAGTGGTGGCTGAGACAGAAAAGATGGTTTTGCGGGCAGCAGCTCGCAAGGCGGCAAGATTTTTAGCGGATTCGGGGAGGTCGCTTTTATTGGCAGCGACGAGAAAGGTGCGTTGCCCAAGAGCCGCGTCGTGAAGGCGAAGTTCTTTACGAAGGAGCCGATAATCTTCCACGGGATCGCGTCCTTCGGTTCCTGCGGTATCGATAACCAGTAGCAGAACGGCGCAACGTTCGATATGGCGCAAGAAGTCGTGACCGAGGCCTTTTCCGTCGTGGGCGCCTTCGACCAATCCGGGAATATCGGCGAGGGTGAATCGGTTTTCTTCGGCGGAACCGACCACACCGATGTAGGGAGCGAGAGTGGTGAAGGGATAGGAGGCGACTTTGGGTCGGGCGGCGGAAAGGGCGGCGAGGAGGCTAGATTTTCCTGCGTTGGGCAAGCCGACGAGGCCTACTTGAGCGATCGATTTTAGAACAAAGATAAATTCTCCTGATTCTCCGGGGCGTCCATCTTCGGCCATGCGTGGGGTTTGGCGGGTGGAGCTGGCGAAGCGGGAGTTTCCGCGTCCGCCGCGTCCACCTGCACAAAGAACGAATCTTTCTCCCGGGTTGGTGAGATCGATGAGGGGATCGCCTTCTTCTCCTGGGGGGAGGGGGTAAATGACGGTGCCGGGTGGAACTTTTAAGAGACAATCTTTGCCCGCCTTGCCTGAGCACTGTTTGCCACTTCCGGTGTTGCCGTTGCCAGCGCGGGCGTGGGGACGAAAGCGGAGATCGATCAGGTTATTGAGTTGGGGATCTACCTCGAGAATGATGTCGCCACCGTCGCCGCCGTCTCCTCCGTCGGGTCCGCCCTTGGGGACAAACTTTTCGCGTAGGAAACTGACGGCGCCACGGCCACCGTTACCGGCATTGGCATGGATACGAACGCGATCAACGAACATGGGAAGTCTCCATCCATTTCTGAAGTCGGGGTGCAATGAGCGTGGCGAGAAAGGAACCGAGGGTAAGGGGAAGAGCGCCAGAATATCCCCCTAATTTTGCGGCGAGCCAACCTGCTCCGAAAACAAGACCGGCTAAGCCACAAGCTTCGATTAGGCCGATGTGCCAGCGTTGTCCTGAGGAAAGACCAAGGCCAGCTGAAGCAAAAAGGACGGATAGGATGAGCCAACTAGGAGGATGAAGAACGGGAGTGGGACCAGTGGAGAGGCGAGTCCAAGTGCGGAGAACGGCATCGGCGAGAGCATGTTTACCGAGTGGGGAATCGATGGAGGGATCTACTTCGGCGAGGGTGGTGGCGATGAGAACGGGTTGGCGGGAGATTGCCTGTAAATTGAAGTAGGGGGGTAGTCCGATACGTTCCTGCTCGGCAGCGAGGACGACACCACGAATTTCCATTTTAGTGGTGGTGGGTTCGGCTTGATTCCAATCGATAGGGACGGAGCCGCGGAGATCGAGTGGGATGGTTTGGAGGTGAAGGCCTTGGGCATTGCGAAGAATCAAGCGGCGTCCCTGGAGTTCGGATTGAGTGAGGTCGGCGTTGAGGGCGCGGGCGTACATGACGAGGAGCCAAGAGGGAATGACGGAATCGGCTTGGCGAAAAATGAGGGGGAGGCGACGGAGTTGGCCATCCGCATCAGGAGTGATCTTCCAAGCGGCGAGAGTGGCGGAGTGGCGAAGACTTTTTTCTGGGGCGAGAAAGGAGTCGGCCGCGCGCAGGCTTTGGAGAGAGCCATGGTGGGGAATTTTGGGAAGAGAGAGAGTCTCGGTGATGGCGAGAGGAGGAAAAGTGGTAGCGGGGAGAACAGAGGTTTCAAAAGAGGCGAGGGCGCGGGCCATCTGATCGTCTTGGGCGGGTTCGAGGACATCGGGGGCGTCGAGGGGAAGGAGGAGACCGACGGGGTTTGGGCGGTATGGAGAGATGGCTCGGAGAAGGAGGGTGAGGTCGAGGCGGGGCCATGGCCAAGGTTCGCCAGCGAGGTCTGCAATGGTGATGAGAGTGGGCAGAGGGGCGGTCTGGGCGGGGGCCGAAGTGCAGGGAAGGAGAGCTCGAGAGTAGGGCACGGCGGCGGTGGCGAGGAGCAGACCCAGAGCGCTTGCGGCCAGAAAAGAGAGAATCCTAGAAAGTTGCATATTTAAACCTTAGCGGAAATCTGGGAAATGGCGAAGGGGAACCGGATTGAAAAAAGCTGTTAAGGAACTAGGATGGCGGAGTGAAAAGTGGCACGATCGAATTACCGACAGAAAGCCCGACGCAAGAGGCTGACTTTTCGGAGGCTTTTGCCAAGGGGTGGCGGGTGCTGGTCTGGAATGATCCGATCAACCTTATGAGCTATGTGGTTTTCGTTTTTCAAAAAGTATTAGGTTTCGATGAGCCCAAGGCGAAAAAGCATATGTTGGAGGTGCATGAGCAGGGGCGGAGCATGGTGGCGATGGAAACGCGGGAAAAGGCGGAGATGTACTGCCAGCGGTTGCAGGAGTTCGGTTTAAAATCAACTTTGGAGGTGGCGCCCGCATGAGGGTGAGTCAGGAGGGAACTGGGGATAGGCAAATTGAGTTTGCGGCTCCTGAGGCAGCACTTTTGCGGCAAGCGTTGCAGAGCACGGTGGAGGCGTATGAGACTGATCCAAGCGAGTTGGATCCGATGGTGGGGAATGCTTGGTATGGGCAGGCAGGTTTGCGGGAGGCGGGGATTCGTGGGGAGGATGCGGTGCATTGGGTGGCAGGCTTGCACGAGGCGCGGATGGGGAGAGGAGCGGCGATGAAGAGTTGGCTCAAGACGTTGCCTCCAGTTGGGCAAGCGGGGCGGTGGATTTTGCCGAAAGACGAGGTGGAATCTTTTTTGGCGACGTGCAATGACCATCGGTTAAGGCGGGCGGCCGAGTTCGATTTGGGAGAGGGAGACTTGGAAGTGAGGGCAATGGAAAGGGCCAAAGGGGATAAAAGAATCGCCTTAGTGGAAGTTCATTTCCTGGCCTGGATAATTGAACTCATTCTTCATGAATGAATTGCAAGCAATTCGCATCTCTTTTACTTGGAATTATGCGGATGGGTGCTAAGAACTCTTCATCGCAAACCGAATGAACAAACGTACCAATGTGATTGTGGTGGGGGCTGGGCCAGCAGGATGTGCCGTGGCTCGTGCTTATGCTATGGCTGGGCGGTCGGTGGTTTTACTGGAAGCAGAGCCGGAAGGAAAAAGTCGCAAGCGTTTTGCGGGGGAATGGCTCCATCCTCAGGGGGTCGATGCGCTGAAGAAACTAGGATTTGGTTCGATTACATCGATGCAGGGGCGGCCGCGAGGGCGCGGTTTTGTGGTTTATCCTGGGCACGGCGAATCTCCGGTGAAGCTCGACTACGTGCAGGGTCAGCTCGGTTTGGCTTTTCATCACGGAGATTTGGTAGACGAGATGCGTCAGATGGTCGCAACGACAGATGGCGTAACTTTTCGCCACGGAGTGAGAGTAGCTTCGGTAGATGATGAGGGGGTTGTTTTGGAAGGTGGAGAAAGGCTGGAAGCAGGAATTGTGGTGGGTGCAGATGGTCGGTCGAGTGTTGTTCGGCGAAGTTTACGAGGGGCGACTTCCCATAAGCCGATGTCTGCCATGACCGGGATTTTGCTCGAAGGGGTGAAGGCGCCCTATCCTGATTACGGTCACGTTTTTTTAGGAAAGCCTAGTTTTCTTCTTGGGTACGAGATTGCTCCTTCGGTGGTGAGGATATGTGTAGACGTACCCCTAAAATATAAAGCAGAGATGAAAGATCCGGAATGGTTGATTGCGGCGACGCGCGAGACCTTGCCTCCCGTTTGGAGGCAGCCGTGTGAACAGCAGATTCGTGGTGGGCATTTGCGCTGGCAGGCGAATCACTTTTTGGCTCGGGCCGATTATGGGAATGGGCAGCGAGTTTTGATTGGGGATGCGGCGGGTCACACTCATCCTCTGACGGCTACGGGAATTACCAATGGATTGGTCGATGCGATTGAGTTAGTCGAGACAGCCAATTTTCAGGCTTTTGCCAAAAGCCGGCGTCGGGCTTGCCGAGTGCCAGAGCTGCTCTCTCGTGCGCTTTATGATTGCTTCTCGAAAGAGGATGCCTTCTCTAATTCGCTACGGCGGGCGGTAGTTTCGCTTTGGCGCAGCGATGAAAAGGAGCGGGAGCGGACGATGGGTCTGCTGATGGGCAATGGCCGTTCCTTCCTTACTTTTGCTGGACCGTTTCTGCGGGCGTTGCTTGGGGCTTGGAGAGGACGGGACAAAAGCACGACGGTGGGTGCGGATATTGCTTCGATTGCGAGTTGGATTCGGTTGCCGATGGCGTATGCGATGGCGGGTTGGGTTCGTCCTAAAGCATAAATTCTTCGCAACAAAGGGTTCTACTCAGATTCGTTTCTGAGGAGTTTAGGATTGGAGGAAAGTAGCGAAGGCTTTGAGTGGGAAGGCTCGTTTGTAATGGTCGTAGCGGATGAGGGTGGTCCGATAAAAAAGCCCAGGAATCGGTTGAGGCGGAAAATCTCCATCGGCTTGTTGGGTTTTGAGAAGAAAATCCAGTCCTCTGATCACGGCAGGATCATCCTTCGGTCCTGTGGCGAGAAGGGCGATAACCGCCAACGCGGTGGGCTCAACCAAACCCACCTCACTCGGAATCGGTCGACGTTGCAGGCAAGAGTCTGGATGCTCGCCCCATCCACCGTCGGCGAGCTGTTGGGAGAGAAGAAAATTACGCCCTCGAACTATTCGAGGGTCGTGAATGGGAAGGCCAGCTGCCAGGAGGCCTGGAAGGGCGAACGAGGTTCCATAATTAAAGCAGATGCCCCAGACCGCTTCCCAAGAGCCGTCCTGTTTTTGGGTGTTGGTTAAATAACGGATGCCGTGCTGAATGGCTCGATCGACCGCGGTGGATTCCATTTCGGGAAACTTTTTTTGCACCAAGGCCAACGCCGCAAGAACCGATCCGGTGCACTCGGCGTACGAGTGATCGACCATGATGTCGGCGAAGACGTGGGAGGCGTTAAAGATTTCAATCCAAGAAGGGCCGATGACTCGGTCGCAACTGCCCCAACCTCCGTCCCGGTTCTGGTAGCTGAGGATAAAATGGAGTCCGTCGGTAATGATCTTTGCAGAGATGGGCTGAGGAAGAAAAGGAGTGGCCTCGACTAGGGCGAGGATACTTTCGGCGGTGCAATCGGCAATGGACCAACCATTGCGACGTTCGCTGAAAGGCCAACCTCCTTTGCGGGGAAGGCGATGGTAGCGGCGGGGGGAAGGTAGTTCATCGATCACCTGATTTTCGACAAGATAACGGCAACCGTTTTCGATTCCCTTACGGGGTGCTAAGTTTGAACCTAGAAGGTTCATCCCCTGTAGGGTGAAAGCGGTGTCCCAGACTTTGGAGGAGGTGAACCCCTGACACGCGGTGTATGCGGGAAATTGCCAAAGGTATCGAGGCAGTTCGCGCCAACTGCGATCGAGGAGTGCGGTCTTACCTTCGACGAAATGGGCTAAGGTGTTGTAGCAGGCATTAACGGGGGCTTGGCGGGTAAAATCAGACTGCTCGTCCTCGTAGACGATGTGTTCGTATGTGAGGCGGATGGCTTTTTTGCGCAGAAAGGAGGGGATCCATTTTTCTAGGATACGAACAGCAGGCATGATGAGGCGGACGACGAGGGTTTCTGGGACGATATGGTCGGTAGGGGCGAGATCGGCGCGATGCTGGGGCCAGTCGATCGTCTCGAATCCTTGCGGATAAAGTTCGGTGCGGAGTTGGAGGAGAATGGGATCGAGAGGAGCTTGCCAACGGCGTCCGTAGAAATAGGCCATAGGAAGATAAACAATTCGGACATAGCCAGAGATATTCGCGGGATGGATCGGAATCCATTTTGGCAAAAGATAGAGTTCGGGCGGGACTGGGGTGACTCCCTCCCATGAGTAGAGGTTGAGGATGGAGAGAATAAATTTTCCCCAAGCAGCGGCTTTGATGGGAGTTCCAGAGGTGTGGATCCAGGTGCGGAGTCGGGCGAGTTCATGGCGTTCTGGTTTTTCTCCGAGCAGACGAAGGGCGACGTAGGAGATGGCACTGGTAAAGACGGCCCCGCGGACCGATTCCTCGTGAAGACCGATGGAGCCGTCGGAGATTTGGGGCTGGAGAAGACCTGCGACAAATCTTGGCCGATCTTTTTTTGAAATGGGTCGTTGGGTGAGGTAGGCGGTAATGACGTAGAGCGGGAGAAGAAAGTTGGGTCCGGTGTAGGGAACGCACCAACTCCCGTCGGCGATTTGGGTGCGCTCGAGAAAACCGAGAAGGCGACGGGTGGCTTGGGTTACGGAATCGTGGCGAGTGGTCATTTCTTAGCGCCTAATTTTGCCAGACGAGCGATTGTTTCTGTGCGAAAGAGATCGAGAAGGGAGGAGAGGAACTCGGTAGGAGAGAGTTTGCTCTGAACGAGGGGGCGAAGATCGAGGGCGAGAACTACCTCCGGTGCGGAGTCGGGTTGTGTGGGGTTGCCGAAAGTGGCTTGGGCGTGGCGTCGACCTAGTGCGGCACGGTCGTACCGTTTTCCACCTTCGACCTGAGATTTAAAACAGCGGAGGAGGGATGGTCCTAAGGTTTCGGGAGCATGGCAGGCGAGGCGGATAATATGGGCGTGGGGAACCCAATCGAGATCGCCCCATACTTCGCAACCGTAGATCTCTTTGGGTTGAGCGGAGGAGGGAAGTTTTTGTAGTGCTTCCAAGCAGGCGAGGAGAACTCCGATATGAGTCTCGTGACGATCGGCAGGGTTGTGGAGGTAAAGGACTTGGGGACGAGCAGTTTCAAGGATTTTGACGAGATCTGCAACGACGGCGGACCGGTCGGTTTGGCGGACGGCGGTGCTGGGATGGCCGAGTTGAAGGACGGAGGCGTAGTCTCCGAGGTCGGCGGCGTGATGTTGTTCTTTCTGGCGGAGAGAGATGAGTTCTGAATCGTTGGTTTTGGCGAAGGGACCAGTTCGAGGGGCGCCTGCGCCATCGGTGACGACGACCCCGGAGAACCAGTTGGTGGGGTGTTGGAAGCAGGTGGCGATCCCAGGGAAAGCGAGGATTTCGAGATCGTCGGCGTGGGCACCGATCCCGAGGTGGGTGGTGGTGGCGAGGTTAGCGAGTGGATCTTGGCCACGAGGGGCGTAGAAGTCGGCGGAGGGTTGGGAGAATTTCATCGGCGGGAGGCTCCTGTTTTCTGGCGAAAGACCCAGAGGGAAGCGAAGAGATAATTGAGGAGAGCTCCGGTAGCGACGGCAACGGCATTGAGGGCGGCGGTTTCAATTGGGCGATTGGTTTCTAAAAGGAAAAGAAGAAAATTAAGAAGGAGAAGTTGGAAAATAAAGGCAAGGGCGGCGGTGAGGTAGTATTGGCGGAGGAGTTTCCACGAAGGGGGCCAAACCTGGAAGGTCCAAGCGGCATTGAGGAGATAGTTGATCCCGCAACAAATAATCCAAGAGAAGAGGGCAGCGCCAGTGGCGGCGCGGTGACCTCCAGGGTCGAGTGAAAACAATGAATGTCCAAAGGAGAGGAGAAGCCAAACGATGAGAGTATTGAGTAGGGTACCCACCCCGCCAACAAGGCCGAAGCGGACGATACGGATAATCTCCTTTTGGGGAAGACTTGCAGGAAGTCGGGTTTGGTGAGGACGGAGCGGATGAGGAATCATGAGGTTCTGAGGATGGCTAAAAATGAGCGGATCGGCAATTGGCTTGAACGGATGGGGAGAGGATCAGTCTAAACTCTATGGCTGGAAGTTCTTGCCACGGAGGTGCAGAGAGCGAATTTAAAGGCGCGGTGAGTGACCTCAATTCAACGGAAACGTTGATTATCCGCGGGGAGCTGACGGAGCCTCCTACGTGGTTTCCGGCGTATCGTGAGTTGACGATGAAATTAAAGGGGACGGTGGTGGCGGTGATCTTGATTGAATCGGAGCGCAATTTGAGGGATCTATATTGGAAGTGGACAGGAAGAAACGGCGGACGGGATTACGTGAGCGATCTGATCTTTACGGACGAGTACGAGCCTGGGATCAAGCTGGACGCGAAGCACGATCGATTGCATCCCACGGTGACGGTGGAGCGGATTGTGCCGGAAAATCTATCCGAGGTGGCGGGCCGAGTGAGTGCTTTGGCGGCCTGGGCTTTTTAACACCGAAAGTCTTTTGGGTGGGGATTGGGTTAATTGGTTTTGTGGCATTGGGGTTGAGTCGGTCTGGCGAGGTGGTCCCGGTTTCGGAGCTAAAGGCGAAAGGGGATCTTTTTTATCGGAAGGGTGAGTCGGAGCCATTCACGGGGATGGCCGAAGCGGAGAATAAGAAAAGGAAAACGGAAGCGGAATTTTGGCAGGGGCGGATGCATGGGCGATACCGAAGTTGGTTTAGCAATGGGCAACTGGAGAGTGAGTCGTACTTTGAGCAAGGAGTGAGGGAAGGAATTGACCGGCGGTGGAATCCGCAGGGGCAGATCCTGCAGGAGACGCGTTTTCAGAAGGGATTGATGGATGGGGCAAGGACGGAGTGGTACGCGAATGGTAAGGTGGAACGGAAGACGAATTGGCAAAAAGGGAAACGGCAGGGAGAGATTGAAACATGGTTTGAGGACGGTACGAAGAAGGGGGCAGGAAATTTCAAGGATGGGGAGAGGGATGGGACTTTTGTAGTGTGGTGGGAGAATGGCAAAAAGAGGCAAGAGACGAATTATAAGATGGGGGTTTCTGAGGGGTGGAGTCAGGAGTGGGGACGGGACGGGAAAGAAACGAAGAAAGCTTTTTTTGTGAAGGGGAAAGCGACGGAGGGACCTGCAAAGGGGTAGTCTTGAAACTGGGTTGATGTGGGTTTAGGGTTTCTCTTCCAGTAGCACCCGTAGCTCAACTGGATAGAGTGTCGGCCTCCGAAGCCGAAGGTTGACGGTTCGACCCCGTCCGGGTGCAGGTTTCTTTAGAGGGGGAGGGTGAAAAAAGCTCCGGAGGCTGGGATCGAACCAGCGACCAATGCATTAACAGTGCATCGCTCTACCGCTGAGCTACTCCGGAAAGCAGTGGGGTAACCTACCGAAAAACTTGCGAGGACTCAACTCCCACGGAAGGGTGAAATCCTAGATCGGCTGAGGCAAGAGAAAGTAGGAGAGGCTATCGGTGAGGGCGAGGGCGCTGGCTTCGAGGATATTGGAAGAGACGCCAACGGTGCCCCATTGACGGACACCATCGCTGGATTCGACGAGGACTCGGATGCGGGCGGCGGTGCCGCCGCGGGAACTGACGATGCGTACCTTGTAATCGATCAGCTTAATTTTACGGAGGGTGGGGAAGGAGGGGAGGAGGGCTTTACGCAAGGCGGCATCGAGGGCGTTGACCGGACCGTCTCCTTGGGCGGAAGTTTTGCATAGTTTTTTGCCCACGCGGACGGTGATGGTGGCGCGGCTAGTTTCCCGAGCGGTGGGGCGTGCGCGGACTACCTCGACTTTATAGGATTCGATCTGGAAGGGGGCAGGGATTTTTTGGAGGGAGCGGCGAACAAGGAGTTCGAAGGAAGCGTCGGCGGCTTCGAATTCGTAACCATCTTTCTCAAGTTTTTTTATTTTGGCGAGGATGGCGCGGGTGGTAGGGGATTTTTCTTCAACGGAGATGCCGAGTTCGCGGGCTTTCATCATGACGTTGGCTCCGCCCGAGAGTTCGCCGACGAGGATACGTTGGCTGTTGCCGACGGAGGCGGGTTCGATGTGTTCGAAGCTGGCGGAAAGTTTATTGACCGCGTTGACGTGCATGCCGCCTTTGTGGGCGAAGGCGGTACGACCGACGAAGGGGGCGCGTGGATCGTGGTGGAGGTTGGCGAGTTCGTCGACAAAGCAGGAAAGTTCGGAGAGTTGGCGGAGATTGCCGTCGGGCAGGATTTTTTTTCCGAGTTTGAGTTCAAGAAGAGGAAGAAGGGTGGTGAGATTACAGTTTCCGGTGCGTTCTCCGTAGCCATTCATTGTGCCTTGGACTTGAAGGGCACCTTCTTGGACAGCGGCGACGGCATTGGCGACACCTAGGCCGCAATCGTTGTGGGTGTGGATGCCGATGTTGGTTTTGGGAAAGCGGGCTCGGACAGAGCGTACGGTGGTGGCGATTTCGGAGGGGAGGCGACCGCCATTGGTATCGCAGAGGACGAGATAGTGGGCTCCTGCTTCTGCGGCGGCTTCAAGGGTGCGGAGGGCGTAGTCGGAATCGGCGGTGTAGCCATCGAAGAAGTGTTCGGCGTCATAGATGACTTCGCGTCCCTCTTTTTTGAGGAGGGCGACGGTGTCGGCGATCATGCGAAGGTTTTCGACGGGGGTGGTGCGAAGGATTTTTTCGACGTGAAGGAGCCAACTTTTTCCGAAGATGGTGACGACGGGGGTTTCTGCTTGGAGGAGGAGTCGGATTTGGGAATCGGCGGCGGCGTCGATGTTGGGTCGGCGGGTGGAGCCGAAGGCGGCGAGTTTGGAGGAGCCCCAGTGGAGTTTTCCGGCTTGGGCAAAGAAGTCTCGATCCTTGTCGTTGGAGCCTGGCCAACCGCCTTCGACGTAGTGGAAGCCGTAGGAGGCGAGGCGTTCGGCGAGGCGAAGTTTATCGGGGAGGGAGAAGTGGACGCCTTCGCCTTGGGCACCATCGCGCAGGGTGGTGTCGTAAAGCGTGAAAGTGGAAGCGGTGCTCATGAGTAGGAAGGATAACTGGGAAAACCATTTGAGAAAGAAGGAAGGCGCGGGGTATGTTCTCAGGTTAAGGAAGCCCCTCACGAAAAAAAACAAAGTGAACGAATTTTTAACTATTAAAAAAGAACATAAAACACTTACAGGCAATATCTTGCATATATGTAAATATTCATGGGAATGGCAGAAGAGTGGGATACTCTTTGACACAATAACGTAACATTTGAAGAGAAGTAATAGGTAGCGAAAATAGAAAGATGGACTAGGTTTACCCTATAGACCGTGCAACGGGTAAATTAATTTTAATATGCTTATGCGTAACTATTTAAAAGCTATATTTGGGATAATTTTAGTGGGCGCACTTGTGCTGGTTGGGTATTTCTCTTTTGAAAAGTTGGAGCGTAAAAAAAGTGCGAAAGTTGTAGGAACGGAAAATGTGGAAGGAGGCGGAAAGGTTGATGAATCGGTTGCCGTAACGACCGACAAGGGAATAGGGGTGGGGGTTGCGGGGAATCGGAAAAGTGAGGTAGCGAATTTTCCTGGAAAGGGTTCGGTGGGTGAAGAAAAGAGGGTGAACACCTCTCTGCGATTGAGGTTGGCTCCGAATACGAAGTTGGTTTCTTCCTCGCAGGTTGGACAAAAAAATAGTTCAACTTATCCAGGACAAGTGGAAGAATTCAAAAACCAACCCATTGTGGATCTTTTGCAGAACTATGATTTGAGCGATCCAGCAACGCGGGCGGCGGTGGCGAGCGAGATGTTATGGAGAGAGAATGCGCGATACGCCAAAGTGCTGGCAAGGGCGGAAGAGTTGGGGATACCCGTGAGAATTGAGGGACCTGGGCACAAGGTGTCCCGAATTTATGATATTCGCGGAGATCAACCGCTTTACCGCAATACTTTGAATGCGAACGCCTCAATTTCCACTGGGGCGAACTCATTAAATATCGCACCCTATGGATTGAATGGGACCGGAATGACGGTCGGACTCTGGGACGAAGCCCGGGCGAGAACGAATCACCAAGAGTTAGCAGGTAAAGTGACTATTATGGACGGAACATCAAGCAACAGCGATCACTCCACACACTGTGCAGGAACGATTGCGGCGCTTGGAGTGGATCCGAAGGCAAAGGGGATGGGCACAGCGACAAGGATTAATTCCTATGATTGGAACAGTGATTACGCTGAGTTGACCGCGGTGGCGGCAGTCACGGCAAGCGATGCGGCCAAACTTTCGATTTCAAGTCACTCCTACGGGTATGGGGCAACGAATGTGGATATGGGGCGCTATGAGACAGAGGCCAGCACAACGGATGCACTGGTGTATGGGACTCCGTATCACGCGATTTTCTGGGCGGCCGGAAATGAGCAAACAGACCTACCTTCGCTCGGTGGATATCAATCCATCACCTTCAACGGACTAGCGAAGAACATTATTACAATCGCGGCGGGGGATGACGCGGTGACTGCGGGAGTGCGGAACCCTGCGGTTGGAACATTGGCTTATTTCTCAAGTATGGGTCCCTGCGATGACGGCCGAATCAAGCCAGATGTGACGGCCAATGGGGTGAATTTGTACTCCTGCATTGGCACGGGCAATACAGCCTATGACGGAACCTACAGTGGGACGAGTATGGCTACGCCCAATGCCTCAGGCTCAACGGCTTTGTTGGTTCAACTTTATAAAGCTAATTTCTCAGGACAGATTCCTAGTGCAAGTATGCTCAAGGGTCTGCTCATCCATACCGCGGATGATATGGGGCGGGTGGGACCCGACTACCAATATGGCTGGGGTTATCTTAATGTGAAAGCGGCGGCAGATTTAATTTTAGCTCATAAGGCCAGCCTGGCGGCACCGAAGATGATCGAGGGGACGATCACCACTGCCAATAAAATTCAAACTCACCCCTTTGTTTGGGATGGTGTTAGTCCGATCCGCGCTACCTTGGTTTGGACCGATCCTGCGGGAACCGCCCAAACGGCAGTCCATACTCGCACGGCGAATCTTGTTCACGATCTGGACCTAAAAATCACGGCACCCGATGGGACGACTACCTACCTTCCGTACGTCATGCCGTTTGTCGGCACTTGGACAACTGCCTCAATGACAAGCTTGGCAACCAGAGGGGTGAATCATGTGGACAATGTGGAGCGAGTAGATCTGGATACGCCCACCGTTTCTGGCACGGCCTACACGGCGACGATTTCGCTCACGGGAAATCTGAAGTCAGGGGTGACCAGTCAAAACTACTCGTTGATTTTGACAGGAGGAGCGAACCTCGCTGCGAATCCTCCCCCGAGCGTGACTTTAACCGCACCAACAGATGGGGCGGTTATTCTGCCGAATGTACCGATCACTTTGACCGCCACGGCGGCTGATCAAACCTCGTCGGGCGCCACGGGAACGGTAACGAAGGTGGAGTTTTTTGATGGAGCCACCAAGCTCGGGGAGGATCTGAGTACGCCTTATTCACTCCCTTGGACCCCAACAGTCAGCGGAGTTCATGTCCTCACAGCGAAAGCGACCGACAGTGAGAATGCTTCTTCTTCGTCGGCTTCCGTTGGAGTGACCGTGATGATTGGCGATGGAACGCCAGTGGTTACATCGTTTACCCCAACGAGTGGGACGGGGGGTGGACTGGTCGTGCTGACAGGCTCGAACTTGGCAGGCAGCACCTCGGTAAAATTTAACGGGTTATCCTCATCTTTTACGGTTGATTCGGCAACCCAGATTACAGCGACTGTTCCTAGCTTGGCCACTACGGGAAAGATCTCGGTGACGAACGGGTTTGGTAGCTCAGAGAGTTTAACCAACTTCACGATTGTTCCTATTCTGCTAAATGAGAATTTTTCGGCCATCACGAGTGGAGACAATACGACAACTTCAGGATCGAGCGCAGCTTGGGCGGGAGACACGCTTTTTCCCACAGTGGTGAATACGTATCAGGCAGGCGGGGCAGTGAGGTTGGGGAAGACCAGTGCGGCAGGTTCAATCACCAGCAAAACTTTGGATCTGAGTGTGAATGGAGGAGTCTTTGATGTGAGTTTCGATGTTAAAGGGTGGAATTCTTCGGGAAATATTGTGGTGACGGTGAGTGGATTGACCCCGCAAACAATCTCTTATACCAGCTTATTGACCGAAAGCTTCGAAGCGAAGACCTTGCATTTCAATGGGGGGACGGCAAACAAGACGATTACATTTGCCACTGACAGCACCACGAAGCGTGCATTTTTAGATAATATTATTGTTTTCTATACCCCAGCAGTCGAAGTTGCACCTGTGATCAGCAGTCCCCTGGCACAGTCGGGGACGGTGGGTAGTGCATTTAATTATCAGATCACGGCTTCCAGCAGTCCGATATCGTATGGAGCAACAGGATTACCTGGGGGACTTGGCATCAACACATCGACGGGGGCAATCACAGGAACGCCGACAGTGGCGGGGACATCCAACGTGACCATATCTGCGACGAACAGTGCGGGAACAGGATCGGCCACGCTGGTGATTACTGTAAGTAATCCTCCTCCACCAGTGATCAGTAGTTCCCTGACGTCAACGGGGACGGTGGGTAGTGCGTTTAGTTATTCAATCACGGCCTCCGGGAATCCGACTTCATATGGAGCAACAGGGTTGCCTGGGGGACTTGGCATCAACACATCGACGGGGGCAATCACAGGAACTCCGACATCAGCGGGAACTTCGAATGTGACGATTTCCGCAACGAATGGTTCGGGAACAGGATCGGCCACTTTGGTGATTACGGTGAACTCCTCAGCCTCAGCTCCTGTGATCAGCAGTTCCCTGACAGCGACAGGCACCGTAGGGACGGCGTTTAGCTATCAGATTGCAGCATCCGGTAGTCCAACCTTGTTTGGGGCAACGGGTTTGCCTGCGGGGCTGAGTCTCAACACGGGCACCGGCGCCATCTCAGGAACTCCGACGGCGGCAGGAACGTCCAATGTGCTGATTTCCGCAACGAATGGTTCGGGAACGGGAACGGCTACACTGGTGATTACGGTAAGTCCGAGTGGGGGTGGGACTAGCGGACTGATTGCCGGATGGGATTTTCAGACCACCACAACCGGAGGAACGATTATAACTGCATCTCCGAATTCCCCGCTGTCTTACATCGCAAATTTTGGAGCGGGCACAATTTATCTGGATGGTTCTAACGGTTCATCAAGCTGGACATCTTTAGTGACCAATCCAGAAGTTACGAGTTTCACGGGAACAGCGGTTAATGCAGGAACTGGGTTCTCCACTACAACAACGTCTCCAGCTTGTCTGGCTCTGGCCAACAGCTCTGCGAATGGAAAGACAGTTGTTTTTAGGTTCAGCATGTCGGGCCGCAAGGATTTGGTTGTTTCCTATGCAACGCAGAGATCTGGAACAGGGTTTACTACGCATCTTTGGGAAACAAGCCCAGATGGATCTAACTGGACAGCAGCAGAAACCAAGACAATCACGGCAACTTCTTTCGCTGCAACAACCCTCACAACAATCACCAGACTTGATAATGCCTCAACTGCTTATCTTCGTCTGACGGTAACTGGGGCGACAAATGCAACAGGAAATAATCGTCTAGATAATATTCAGCTTAATGCGACAGCAGCAGCGACGACACCCACAGTCAGCGTAAGCGGAACGTTGGCGGCGGTGAACACCACGTACGGAACTGCGTCATCTGCGCCGACCAGCTTCACGGTCTCCGGCTCAAATCTGAATGAAGGGATTCTGATTAATCCGCCCTCGGGTTATGAAATTTCCCAGACGGAAGGTGGTGTTTCTGGATATGCTGCAACGCAAACAGTGGGGGCGGCAGGGACGGTGGCGACGAAGACGATTTATGTGAGGTTGAGGGCTACAACCGCTGTCGGCAGCTATTCTGGAAACGTGACTTGCAATAGTGCGGGATCGGCTGGAGCCACCGTAGCAACTGTGGCAAGTTCCGTGGGTAAGAAGCAGCTCACGATCAGCGGTCTAGTCGGAGTAGACAAATTTTACAATGGAACCATCGCGGCCCAGCTCCTAGGAACGCCAACTTATGTGGGGTTAGTCAACGGAGACGATTTAAGTGTGACAGGTGTCCCTAATGCTTCTTTTTCGGACAAAAATGTGGGCGTAGGCAAGACGGTGACGATCTTAGGATTCACCGATCCGAATGGAAACTACTCGGTCACGGCCCCAACAGTAACGGCAACCATTAGCCCCAAGGAGGTTGCGATCATAGGGTTGAGCGGCGTGAGTAGGGCATACAATGGGAATCAGGTCGCACAGTTGTTAGGGACTCCGAGTTATCAAGGTTTAGAGAATGGTGAGACTTTTGCGGTTAGCGGCACCCCTATAGCGACGTTTGCGGATAAAAATGTTGGAGCCAGCAAAACGGTGGCTGTGACGGGATACACGGCACCGAACGAAAACTATACACTGATTGCGCCTGCCGTGATGGCAGATATTACCCGCAAATCGGTTTCGATTGCGGGGTTGAGTGGGGTGAATAGGGAATATGATGGGACAGATGGCGCGATGGTGTCAGGAGTGCCCGCGTTAATAGGAATCGAATCGGGAGATTTGGAAAACGTTGGAATCGGCGGATTGCGACTAACCTCTTTTGTGAGTCCGAATGCGGAACTGGATGTAGAGATTGTGGTCACAGGCTACGAACTGACAGGAATTGCATCAGTAAATTACGATTTGATGGCAGTGAGTGGAATAGCCGGAAATATAGTTCCCAGGAGTGCCACCATTACGGCGAATGATCAGAGCAAGGTATATGGAACTGTGCTGGGTTTAGGGGCGGGGCAGAGCGAATTTACGGTGGTGGGTCTAATCGGAAGTGAAAGAGTGAGAACCGTGACACTGACGGCGACTGGCGGGACGGAAACGCACGATGCGGTTGGCACTTATGTTATTCGTGCCTCTGAACCGACAAGATTAGCGCTGGATAGTTTTCGCCCGGAAAATTATGTCTTCACATTTGTGGACGGAACGTTGACGGTGACCGATGCACCCACGACGGTCACTTTATCGGAGTGGGTGACGCAGAACGGGCTGAGTGGGGCTGATGCCGCACCGGATGCCGATCCGGATCATGATGGTGTCTCCAATTTGATGGCTTACTACATGGCTTTGGATCCCAAGGGTGGGCAAGGGATGGTTGGCTATGGATTAAAACCTGTCACCGACGGTTCGCTTTCTCTGACCTATCGCAGGTCGAAGGGGGTGACAGGGGTGTCGGCCACCGTGCAGGCAAGTGGTGATCTCTCATCCAGCTGGAATACACCTAGCGTTCAGGAAAGCGTGGTGGACAAGGGGACTTATGAGGAGGTGACGGTGACGGTTACGACTCCTACGGGTTCGACGAAAATGTTTATGCGGTTAAAGCTGACCCAGCCTTAAGAGTTCTGGTCGATAGTTGCAGGGCTGGATGGATAGATAATTTATCGAGGGCGGGTGGGGCAGGTGGTGCCTTCGTGCCATTTACTTTCGAGGGTGATGGTTTTGGGGGTGGTGGGCACGCCACGTCGGTTTTGATTAATTTCTTCAACGAGGAGATCGACTGCGGCGGCACCGATTTCTTCTGGTTGCTGGTTGGGCCCGCTGATTTCTCCTTTTTCGGGAGTCCAGTTTAAGTGAATGAAGGAGATGTCCTCGGGCACGCGCCAGCCGTTGGTGCGAAGCCAAGTGAGAACTGGGCCATGGTTAGCGATGACGGCGTCAGGCTTTTCTTTTCTGATCCAAGCGACAAAAGTAGTTTCATCAAGTTGATCCACGATCAGGGGGGTGATTTTGGTTTCTTGGGGATGGATGGATTGCCAACCGAGGTAGCCTGCTAGCCATCTTGCTCCGACTTTTTCGTTGACGAATTTGGGCATGGCTAGGCCGATTCGTCGGTGGCCTCGGGCGAGACACTCGTCCAAGGCGAGAAAGACGGTGTGGAACTGGCTATTGGTGACCCGATGGGCAGGAACTTCGTGGAAGGTGTGGCCAAAGGCGACGGTGGAAAACGATTTCCAGCGTAGGCCTAGTTTGGTGCCGTACTCGGGCAGGGGGGAGAGAAGGAGTCCGAGAACGCCACGGTTGCTCATAAACTTCGAGAGTTCGGGTCCATAATTTTCTTTTTCGCCCATCCAGTACACATCCATGCCGTAGCCTAGGGAGAGGGCTCGGGCTTTGGCTCCGACGTGGTAGCGTAAGAAGGATGGATTTTCACGCCACCCTCGCCGTTCAGGGAACGCGGTGATAAAAGCTAAATTACAAATAAACTTACTTTTACGGTTTGAGCGAATGCTGGCCATTAAAGCGCTGACCATCGGGTTGGGAACGTAACCGACCTCGGTAGAAACTTCGGCGATGCGGGCGCGCATGCCGGCGGAGATGCGTAGGCTACCGCGGAGTGCGAGGGAGACGGTGACTTTAGAAACACCGCAACGCTTGGCGATAGTTTCAAGCGTAGGAGTCACGATTGAATGGGAACACGAATTGAGCTCTTCTGCAAGTTTACTCGTAAAACAGAGATTGGTCTTGAGGAGGGTTTTGTTGGGTGGTGGTGGACCCTACTTCGCTCCGGGCCCCGACGAGGTCGGGGGCGGGGCTTCGAGGGGCGAGCGCGGGGCGGGGGGAGGGGTCCAGCGTTCGCGGGACGCGCTTTCGCGCGGATTTGGGATGTTGGATTTTTAATGTTTTCCCGCGGTTGCGGGACGCGGATTGCTCACGCTAAGTCCGCAAAGGTCGCAAAGGAATTCATGATGTGAGAATGTAAGAAAGTGCGAAGGAGTGAAGGTCGTTTTGGAGCTGGAAGCTTAGGTAGGGGCGGCATCTCCGAGGCCGCCTAGCTGGGCGATTTAGTCTTGAGCGATTGAGTGATTCGATCGGCTGACCGAGACGGTTAGCCCTACCGAGCGTTGTATTTTGTGGTAGGGCCGATGGTCTCCATTGGCCGATAGAAAGCCTGTGTCTTCATATATTTAATCGGCGGATCAGGGATGATCCGCCCTGCCGAGGGATGGTGCCGCGCGTGCGGCCCCGACGCGTTACTTCGAAGGGCTACCGCGGGGCGGTCGAGTGGCGAGGAGCGGATATATAGATTAGAACTGGACGAGGAGTGGGTGGGGGAGGAATAGTTTCGCATGGCGAAATTGGCAAAGGCGGTGGGGGAAGGATCTTTTGAGGAAAATCTCCGGCAGTTGGAGTCTTTAGTGGAGCAGATGGAGTCGCCTGAGTTGCCGCTTGAGACGATTGTGGAAAAATACGAGCGTGGAATGAAACTCGTTGAGGCCTGCGGCGAAAAACTGAAAGCGGCGGAGAAGCGCATCACCCTGTTAACCAAGAGGAAAGACGCATCGATACAGGAAAGTGAACTAGGAGAAATTGGGGAGGAGCCGCACAAAAGTGCGCATGGAAAGAAGGCTGGTAGGGAAGCTCCCGATCTGCTCATCTAGCCAGCTTCCCATGGCGACCCCTCTTCTCGATAAGATCAAAGGCCCGGCTGATGTTAAGAAACTTCCATTAGAAGATCTGCCTCGGTTGGCGGCGGAGATTCGGGAGGAGTTGATCACGGTGTTGAGTAAGACGGGGGGACATTTAGGGCCTAATCTTGGGGTGGTGGAGTTAACCATTGCCATGCATCGGGTTTTTGAAACTCCGACAGATCATTTTATTTTCGACGTCAGCCATCAGGCTTACGTGCACAAGCTGCTCACGGGTCGGCGAGATCGGTTTCACACCATTCGGCAGGCCGGTGGGTTAAACGGGTTCATGTTGCGGACAGAGAGTGAGCATGACTGTTTCGGAGCAGGCCATGCGGGGACGGCTCTTTCGGCGGCCTTGGGGATGGCCTCAGCGCGCGATATGCGTGGAGGCAAAGAGCATGTGGTATGTTTGGCGGGGGATGCGGCCTTCACATGCGGGATTACTTTTGAAGCTTTGAACAATGCGGCCCACCACACCAAACGGCTGATCACGATTCTCAATGATAACAAGTGGTCGATCGACAAGAATGTAGGGGCAATTGCGGGGTACTTGAATCGGATTACTACTGATCCTCGGTTCGTGCATCTGCACGAGAGAGCGGCTCACTTTATTGAAAAGCTGGGTGGGGCCAAGGCTCTGAAGGTGGCTCGGCGGGCGGAGGAGCATGTGAAGGGGATGATTTTTCCGAGCGTGATTTTTGAAGAGCTCGGGGTGACCTATTATGGTCCAGTGGATGGACATGATATTGGCAGTTTGATCAAGATGTTTGAGTTCCTGAAAATTCAGAATTTTCCTGTGATCCTTCATGTGGTGACGCAGAAGGGCAAAGGCTATGAACCGGCTATGGCCAAGCAGAAGAAGTTTCACGGACTGGGACCGTATGATGCGGAGACGGGCGAAACCAAAGCGTTGGGGCAACCGACCTACAGTGAGGTTTTTGCGGATCATCTTTCCAAGATGGCCGATCACGATCCGCGGATTGTGGCGATCACGGGGGCAATGCCCAACGGGACAGGGTTGGACCGGTTTCAGCCGAAACATTTGGATCGATACTTCGATGTGGGTATCGCGGAAGAGCATGCGGTGCTCTTTGCCGCAGGGATGGCAACTAAAGGGTTTAAACCTTTTTGTGCGATTTATTCGACCTTTCTTCAGCGGGCGTACGATCAGATCATCCACGACGTCTGTTTGCAAAATCTGCCAGTGGTGTTTTGTATGGATCGAGGGGGTCTTTCGGGTGATGACGGTCCGACCCATCACGGTCTCTTTGATATTTCGTACCTGCGAGGGGTGCCGAATTTAGTTCACATGTCCCCCAAGGATGAAGATGAGTTCGTTGATATGCTTTATACAGCCAGTTTGCATGCGGGCCCTGTGGCGATCCGGTATCCTCGGGGAACGGGTCCAAATGTGGCGATCAAGAAGAGCCCAGTAGCCTTAGCGATCGGTAAAGCGGAGGTGGTTCGGCACGGGCAAAAGGTGGTGATCTGGTCCTATGGCCAGATGCTACCGATGGCTCTGCAGTTGGCGGATGAGCTGAAGAAAGAGGAGGGAATCGATGCGGCGGTGATCAACGCACGCTTCGCTAAACCTATCGATACCGCCTTACTGGAACTTTTTGCGCAGAGTGCCGATGTGGTGGTCACTTTCGAAGATCACGTAATCAAGGGCGGATTCGGCAGTGGAATTTTGGAAGAACTTTCGAACAAGGGAATGACGACTCCGGTGGTGCGGATCGGTTGGCCTGATGAGTTTATCGATCACGGGAAGCCGGATGATCTGCGGATGCGATATGGATTGAGCGTGAAGGCGGCGAAAGAAAAGCTTCAGCCCCATCTTGCACGGATGAAGGGTTCTGCCCGTAGGGTGCAACCCGTAGCTGCCTGATCCCCGTGCGGATCTCGGCTCTACTTCTTTTTTAAATGAAAATTGTATTAGCTTATTCGGGAGGACTGGATACTTCCGTCTTGGTGGCTTGGCTGAAGGAAACGTATCAGGCGGAGATTATCGCCTTTTGCGCTAACCTTGGTCAGGCAGAGGAGTTAAAGGGGTTGAGCGCGAAGGCTAAGAGATCGGGAGCGAGCAAGATTTACATCGATGACTTGCAAGAGGAGTTTGCTCGAGATTTTATTTTTCCGATGATGCGGGCGGGGGCGATTTACGAGGGACAGTATTTACTGGGAACATCGATTGCTCGGCCTCTTATTGCCAAGCGCATGGCGGAGATTGCGCGGAAAGAGAAGGCGCAGGCCATAGCGCACGGGGCGACAGGCAAGGGAAATGATCAGGTGCGGTTTGAATTGACGGCAGCGGCCTTGGCTCCTGGGTTGGAGGTGATTGCGCCTTGGCGGGATGAGCGTTTTCGGAAGAGATTCCCTGGGCGGGCGGCGATGATTCGATATTGTGAACAGAGAAAGATTCCGGTGCAGGCGACGGCGAAAAAACCGTACTCGATGGATCGCAATCTTCTGCATATTTCCTATGAGGCGGGAATTTTAGAGGATCCGTGGTTGGACGCTTTTGCTCCTGCGAATAAAAAGATGTTTACGCTTTCGGTAGCACCTGAGGATGCGCCGAATCGGCCTGAGTATGTGACGCTCGAGTTCCAGAAAGGGGACTGTGTGGCGGTGAATGGGAGGAAGCTTTCGCCGTTGGGGGTAATGCAGAAGCTGAATCAGCTGGGGGGGAGGCATGGGGTTGGGCGGGTGGATGTGGTGGAGAATCGGTTTGTGGGAATGAAAAGCCGAGGTGTCTACGAGACGCCTGGAGGAACGATTATGCATTTTGCACATCGGCAGATCGAGAGTTTGACGATGGATCGGGAAGTGATGCATTTACGGGATAGCCTGATTCCGAAGTACAGCGAGCTGGTTTATTATGGTTTTTGGTTTGCGCCTGAGCGGCTGGCTTTGCAGGTCTTGGTGGAGGAGAGCCAGAAGAATGTATCGGGGACTGTGCGGGTGAAGTTATACAAGGGCGGTGTTTATGTGGCGGGAAGGAAATCACGGTTGAGTTTGTATCATCCACAGATTGCTACGATGGAGGCGGATCCGACACGGGCGTACAATCAGGATGATGCGACGGGTTTTATTCGTTTGAATGGGCTGAGGTTAAAAGTGGCGGCCCAAACGAAGAAAAGGTAAGCGTAGCGATTATTTCCCGCACTTGCGGCCCCGACGCCGGCTCCGACGCTGGTCGGGGCAGGTCGGGGTAGAGACGCAGAGCGGTTACTCTTGGTTGAGTGAGAGGCAGAGGTCGGCGAGCCGGAGGGACGCGTCGGGTTTAGAGGCAGCGGCGAGGCGGGATTTCCACTCTTTCCAGCCTTTACCGTTGTTGGCGAGTGCTTCTTGGATGACGCGAACGGCAGTGGGGCCGTCTGGGGTGAGTTGGGCAACTCCGATTTCCTTGAGGAGGGCAAAGTTTCCCTCTTCTTGGCCAGGGACGACTTGGGTGACGAGGAAAGGCGTGCGGGAGGAGATGGTTTCTTGAGTTAAGGCGCCACCTGCTTTGCCGATGACGAAGTGTTGTCGTGCGAGGATGCTCGGCATTTCCTTAGTCCAGCCAAGGAGTTGGACGTTTTTGCGGGAGGAACCGAGAAAAGCGGTGATGCGGGCGGCTACCTTAGGGTCGCGACCTGTACCGATGGTAATTTCCCAGTTGGGTTGATCCGTGAGGGCGGCGGCTAGCTGGGGTCCACCGTGCAGGCCAGAGCTGAGGAGGTAAAGGATGCGGGGTGATTCCCCAGGGAGTTCGTCGCCTGAGTGGGCCTCAGGCAGGGCAAAGCGTGGATCGACGGGAAATCCGACGGGGCGAATCTTCTCCATGGGGATGCCGAGGGCGTGGAGAGATTGGGCAGTGGGTTGGTTGGGAACGATCCAGAGATCGGCTTGGGCGGAGGACCAGAGGCGGTGGACGGAGATGGAGTCGGTAACGACGGTAATAAGTTGGAAAGAGGTGCGCAGGTCTTTGGGGAGACGGGCGATCAGGTGGGCGTAGACGGGGAAGGTGAGAACGATAACGCGGGGACGGAGGGTTTCGATGATTTGGCGGAGGCGAAGGTAAGCGGGTTGATTGACGAAGAGCGTATTTTCAATGAGGGGCAGGTGGTGGCAAGCGACATAGAAAAGATTCCAGAAATGAGGGTAGCGATTGATGAGTGTGAGGTAGAGGCGACGGAAAAAATCGTTAAGTTTGGGGCGAGACTCGGCAAAGGGATCGGCGACATGGGCGGTGCCTCCGCGAAGGCGGATGGCGGCAGCGAGTCCTTGGGCGGCGGCGTTATGACCATCGCCAAAAGCGGCGGTGAGAATGAGGACAGGGGGAGGATTCACATCAGGCCATCTCGTTCTAGTTCGTCGAGGCGACGATCATCTGATTGGTCAACGATTTCGGTAATGCCAGTGAGTTCGAGAAGGATGTCGAGGCAGAGAGCAATTTTCTCGGCAGGGAGGCCAGTGGTCTCGATGACGCGCCGACCTCGAGTGAGGTAGGCCCAAGTAAAGTCTCCGCCGAGGAGAATACGGAACTGAAGATGATCGGAAGGGAGGAGATCTTGGGGGGAGACAAGTGTGACGGTGCTATTACCTGCTTGGGCGCCAGGGATGACCTGTTCGACCCGTTCAAAGCGATCAAGCCAAGATTGGAGGATAAGGCGGATAGAGGCATCGGTGTGGGGCTCAGAAAATATGGCGACGTACCCGCGAGAGATCATGAGCGGAGGTTATCGAAAGAGGGTGGAAGTTAAAAGAGGAAGTGGGAGAGAATTATCGGGCTTCGCGTGGAAGGGAGTCGAACCGAGTGAATCGGGGTTGGAAAAGGAGACGGATGCGATCGCAGGGGCCATTGCGCTGTTTGGCAATATTGAGTTTGCAGGGGATGCCCCGAACGTTGGCAGCGATTGGGCGGGGTTCGCCGTCTTCGCTTGGGGGATTATTTTCAGATTCGTCGGCGGCCGATTCGCGACTGAGGAGCATGACGACGTCGGCGTCTTGTTCGATGGAACCTGATTCCCGAAGATGGTGAAGGGCGGGCTCAGCGTTGGATTCCTCGGGTTTACGGTTGAGCTGGGCGAGGACGATGACGGGAATATTGAGTTCCATGGCGAGTGCTTTGAGGCCGCGAGAGATTTCAGAAACTTCGACTTGGCGGTTATCTTTGGCGCGACTGGTGCCAGAGGTGAGAAGCTGGAGGTAATCGATGATAAGGATTTCGATATTGTACTGTTTTTTGAGGCGGCGGGCGCGCGCACGGAGTTGGCCGATGGTGAGAAGGCTGGATTCGTCGAGGAAGAGGGGAAGCTCACAGATTTCGGCGGCGACGCCCCGCAAGGCGGTGATTTGGCTTTCGTTGAGTTCGCCACGTCGAATCTGTTCGGAATCGAGGCTGGCGTGGGAGGAAAGGAGTCGAAACATGAGTTGCTGAGCGGACATTTCAAGTGTGAAGAAGGCGACAGGATAGCCAGGTCGGGTGAATGTCTCTTTCTCAAAATTCCAGCGGTCGCGGAGGATATGGCGAGCCATACTGAGGGCGAGGGCGGTTTTGCCTACGCCCGGGCGGGCGGCGATAACGATCATTTCGCCACCTTTGAAGCCGGTGGTGAGTTGATCGAGTTCATCGAAGCCTGAAGGAATTCCGCTGTAGTGGCCTTTGCCTTTAATGAGTTTCTCGATGAGTTCGATGGCCTTGGGCGTAACTTCGGCGGCGCGGAGGACTCCTTGGGTTTCGCGGCGACCGCGGATTTCGAGAATATCGCGTTCGGCCTCGTCGAGGATGGTTTGGACTTCGTGGGGGCGTTCATGGGCCCCAACGACGATTTGGGCGCAAGCTTGTTGGAGTTCGCGAAGGAGGCTTTTATCACGTACTTGGGTGAGGTGGGTGCTGGCGGTGAAGACGCTGATGACGCCTGCGGCGAGATCGCTAATGAGGGAGGCTCCGCCAGCGGAGTCGGCAAGTTTACGATCGTTCAGCCAAGCAAGTAGAGTGGATGGATCGATGGCTTGGCTGGATTCGTGCATTTGGATAATGCCACGGAACAGAACCTGGTGGGCGGGGTGGAAAAAATCTTCTTCGCGGAGACCTTGTTCTCGGGCGATATCGATGACGTGTTCGGGGTCGGCGAGCATGGCGCCGAGGAGGGACCGTTCAGCTTCGAGATTATGGTGGACGGGAAGTCCGTCGATGGTGATCGGGGCGGGCGGTTCGCGACGTCCCCAAGGACGAGTGGGTTGGGCTTCGGCAATCACAGGGCGCTATAATTCCTTTGTGGCGTTGGAACGGCAAGGGTAGGGCAAAAGTTGTTAAAGAATATGTTGGGGAAAAGACGGATAAGAGTGAATAAGTTTAGGATTCTGAGCGTGCGTTGGGAAGCGTGAGAGGCAGGGTAAAAACTGATGCGAATTCTTTTGGCTTCGACTTCTCCTCGCAGGGCGGATCTTTTGCGTGAATCTGGAGTTAATTTTCAGGTGGTTAAGCCCGAGGTGGAGGAGTGGGTGGCGGCGGATTTCCCTGAAATGGCACCAGGAGATTTAGCGCGAGGTAATGCGATGCTGAAGGCGAAAGAGGTGGCGGGGCGGTATCCGAAGAAGCCGGTACTGGCGGCGGACACTTTGGTAGCTTGTGAGAGTCGCGTTTTAGGAAAACCTGCGGATGAGAAGGGAGCGAAGGAGATGTTGGGCTGGTTAAGCGGACGAACTCACGAGGTGATTACGGCGGTGATTTTTATTTTACCGCAGGGGAAGAAGTTGCGTGAGGCGGTGGTACGGACTCGGGTTAAGTTTCGAGAATTAAGTGAGGAATCGATTTCGGGCTATTTACGGGAGGTGGAGGTGATGGATAAGGCGGGGGCTTATGCGTTACAGGATGGGGGGGATCAGTTGGTGGAGTGGGTGGAGGGATCGCGGAGTAATGTGATCGGTTTACCGATGGAGATTGTTCTGCCGTGGTGTGAAGAGTGGGGCGAGGAGGTTTAGAGGTTCTTTTCGATGGCCGTGCGGACGTCGTTCGGTTTAAGGGGGCTACGGAAGCGGGCGAGAATTTTACCCTGAGTGTCGAGTAGAACGGTGTAGGGGATGGTTTCCATGGGTTCGATGAGGTCAAGGGTTTTGGGGCCTGGAAGAACGAGTGGGTACCGGATGCCATGCCGTTCGGCAAAAATGAGGAGGCTGGCGGCTGGGGCATCGTCTAGGCAAACCCCGATAAGAATAAGGCCTTGGGAGGAGTATTTTTCGTCTAGGGAGGCTAGTTCGGGAAGTTCTTTGGCGGTGGCAGGGCTCCAGGCGGCCCAGAGGTTGAGGAGGATAAGTTTGCCGCGGAGTGCGGAGGGGTCGAAGGGTTGGCCGCTGGCTAAATCGGAAAAGGTCATTTCGGGAGGGAGTTGCATGGGGGTCAGGGATGGGGTGCAGGAGGTGAAGAGAAGGGAGGTCAGGCTAATGAGGGCAAGAAGGTGTCGAGGAATAGAAGGAGAAAGAAAAAGCACTGGAAACCCTAGGGTGGGAATGGGAGAAGGCTCAACGTCGATCTTTAGGTGGCGCGGGGAAGTGGCAGCCAGGGGGCAGGGGCAGGAAAAGCAAGGGGCTTGCCTCCGCGATAGAAATCCGCAATTTAAAGATTATGAGTATAAGTCTTTTTCAGCCAGGGCAGATGATTTTCCGGGAAGGGGACACGACGCAGGAGGCCTACAGGATTCTGAAGGGGCGGGTGGAGATTAGTATCGCGGGAGAGGGGAAGGCGGTCATTTTGGCGCAGTTGGGGGAGGGAGATATTTTCGGGGAAATGGCGATGGTGGACGAGAGACCGAGATCGGCCTCGGCTCAATGTTTAGAGGTGACGGAGTGCGAGGTATTGACGGCAGAAAACTTTAATGAAGCGGTGCTACAGCGGCCCGAAATTCTGATTCCCTATTTGGCATCCTTCTTTGAGCGGTTGCGGACGGCGAATGACCGGTTGCGGATGGAGATGAGACTACGAGCGCGGGCGGAGCAGCAGGTGCCAGTGGCAGGGACGCCTGCAGTGTTGGCTCCGACGATGCGGGTGGTGGCACCAGCGACCACGGCGATTGCGCCTCCCTCCTTGGAGTTGACGCGGGTGCCAGTGGCGGTGGCGGCGCCGGTAGCGGGGAGTAGCCCGGTGGCAGTTGCGCCAGTAGCTCCACCTCCTGCGGGGGGGTACCAGTCGGTAGTTTTAACGGCGGCGACGGATCACGCGAGGGCGCGGTTGCCAGAAGGAACGGTGGTGATTCAGAAATTCCCTTATCGAATTGGGCGGAAGCACGACACGCCTGGGAAAGGGGCAACGGTATTTGCATCGAACGATTTACCGATAGCGGACGATAAGCCGTATCAGATTTCTCGAAATCACTGTTCGATTGAGCGTGAGGGAGACAATTTCTTTGTACGGGACCGAGGAAGCTCGGTGGGGACGGTGGTGAACGATGTCCCGATTGGGCTAGCGGAGGATACTTTAACCAAGGATTTGCGAGGTGGGGAAAACGAAGTTTTGCTGGGGGCCGATGACAGTCCCTTTAAATTTAAAATTACCCTGAGCTAAGGAGTATTGAGAGGGGGGTTGGCAAGGGGCTCTAGGCAGGGTAGAAAGACATCCTGATGGAAACAGAAGATATCTCGTTCGTCTTGCGTTGCCTCTTGGCGATGGGCGCAGCGATGGCGATTGTCGGGGCGATTTTTACGTATGATTTGCTTTTGGAGTTGCCGTGGTTCGCAACCCTTTTACTTCGTTTGGGTTTGGGTTGATTAGTGGGTGCGGGCGGTGGGGGGGTCGACTTCTTCAATTTCGTTGCGCAGGCGACGGCTTAGCTTGGGTCGGATAAATCCATAGAGAAGATAGCCACAAAAGAGAAGGGCGAGGGAGTACTGGTAGGTTTGAACGACGAGAGCGAGGGCGGCGACGATGAGGAGAAGGCGTGGCAGGGGGCGTTGGGTGCGCCAATCGATGGTTTTAAAGCTGGGGTAGCTGACTTTGCTAAACATCATGAAGCTGAGGAAAAGGAGAAGGCCTGCGAGAAGGTATTTGAAGTTACCGATGACGCGATCGGATTCGTAGTATTTCAAAAGGAGAAGAGTGACAGAAGCGACGAGACCAGCGGCGGCGGGGATGGGGAATCCGCTGAAATCTTTGGAACGATTAGGTAGTTGGGGGGTGAGGGCGAGGACGTTGAAGCGAGCGAGACGCATGGCACCGCAAACGAGGTAGACGAAGCCAATCATCCATCCAAGGCGAGCGGGGAGTTCCGCGAGGACGATTTTGAAAACGAGGAGGGCGGGGGCGATGCCGAAAGAGATGACGTCGGCGAGGGAATCGAACTCGCGCCCGAAGGCGCTTTCGTGGCCTCCGAGGCGAGCGAGGCGACCGTCGAGAATATCAAAGATGAAGGCTCCGAGAATCCAGAGGAGACTAGTTTCGTAGGGTTGGATCCAGTCGGTTTCGGCGGAGGCTTGAAGGAGGCTGCCTTGAATAATTTGAAGGACGGCCATGAAACCGCAGAAGAGATTTCCTGCGGTCATGATACTGGGGAGTAGGTAGGCCACTCCGCGGCGGGCGGGGAGGGGTAGTTTGGTTTTTAGGCGGGCCATTGGGCGAGGATAGTTTCTCCGCCGACCACGCGTTGGCCGGGTTGGACGTGGATGGAGCAGTTGGCGGGAACGTAAAGGTCGGTACGGGAGCCGAAGCGAATCATACCGAAGCGTTCGCCTGTTTGGACCGATTCTCCCGATTTTTTCCAGCCGACGATGCGACGGGCGATCAGGCCAGCGATTTGGCGGACGAGGACGGGTCCGCGGGTAGTGCGGAGGAGCCAAGTTTGGTTCTCGTTACGGATATCGACCTCGAGATGGCGTGCATCGAGGAATTCGCCAGCGGAGTAGTGGGTTTTTTCGATGGTGGCAGTGAATGGAGCGCGGTTGACGTGGACATCGAGGACGGAGAGGAAGATGCCGACGCGGCGGAACTGGCCGAGGCCGAAGCAAGGGTCCTCGGCTTGGTCGACACAGATTACTTTACCATCGGCTGGGCTGACGAGGGCAAGGGGGTTGGCAGGGGGGGTACGTTCGGGATCGCGGAAGAAAAGCAGGAGGCCGATGAGGAGGAGGGCTCCGAAAGTTGCGGGGATCCACCAAGCGAGCCAGATGCTGAGGCCACAAAAGGCAGCGGCGATAATGAGGAAGGGTCTTGCTTCACGGAGGGCCATAGTTGAAAATTAGATGGTAATCTCTTGTGTTGAAAGCCGTTTACGCAGAACCCGCCTTAGAAAACTCAGATCTCCGATCGGGGAAAGCGGTGACGTATTCGCGTTCGATTACTTTAGTTTTGACCCACGACTGTCCTTGGCACTGTGGTTATTGTGGATTTCGCACCGATGGGGAAGGTTTGGTGAGTGAGGAGAAGGTCGCGCGAGTGATAGAGGAGGGACGGGTGGGTGGGGCGCGGGAGGTTTTAATGATTTCTGGGGAGCGACCTGGGGCGATGGCGCATATTCAGGAGGAGTTGGGGAGGCGAGGGTACGGAGATTTTTGGGAGTTTGCGGCGGCGGTGGCAGATCGGTGTGGGGAGGCGGGTCTGTTTCCTCATGGGAACTTTGGCAGGATGAGGGAGGAGGAACTGAGAGATTTGCGGCCTCACTTTGTTTCGATGGGGATGATGCTGGAAAGTGTGGAGGACGAGATTCGGTTGGCGCCAGAAAAGAAGGTGGCAGGGCGAATTGCGGGGATCGAGGCGGCGGGACGGGCGAAGGTGCCTTTTACCAGTGGGATTCTGGTGGGCTGGGGGGAAAGTCAGGATTCGCGATTGCGGTCTTTGAGGGTGTTAGCGGAGTTGCAGGAGCAGTATGGGCATCTGCAAGAGATTTTGATTCAGCGATACGTGCCGAACGAGGGGTCGCGTTGGCCTTCGGGGGTGGCTCCGACTTTAGAAGAATACATCGAGATGATGAGTTGCTGGAGAGATTGGGCGCCGGAGGTGGCGATACAGATTCCGCCTAATTTAGAGCCAAGGTGGTTAGAGATGGTGGAGGAGTTGGATGATCTAGGTGGAATTTCCTGGGCGAAAGACGAGGTAAATCCAACCCGTCCGTGGGCAGAACTGGAAAGGTATCGCGAGGGGTGTGCGAGGGTGGGGCGAGAGTTAGTCGAGCGGTTACCGGTGTATGAGTCTCATGCGACCGCAGAGTGGTTGGATCCAGTTTGGCAAAAGAGAGTCGGACATTTTATTTTAGGAGAGGAGCGATGAAGAATCCGTGGATGATGAAGGGACCTGAGTTGAGGGAGGAGGCGTTGATGCAGACGCGGAAGCAGCATGGGCGGGTGGTGACGTATGTGGTAAATCGCAACGCGAACTTTTCTCGGGTTTGCTCGGTGGGATGTTCTTTCTGTGGGTTTGGGAAAAGGCCGGGGACGCTGGGGGCGACTTCAGATACGATTGACGAAGTGGTAGGGAGGGTGGGGCAGACTCCGTGGGTAACCGAAATTTGTTTGCAGGGTGGAATTGATCCTGGGTTAACTCCTGAATATTATTTTGATTTGGTGCGGGCATTGCGGGAGGCCTTTCCGAAAATGCATCTACACGCCTTTTCTCCGATGGAGATTGATTCCCTTTGTGAGAAGGCGGGATGTGAGCCTGAGGAGATGGTGGCCAAGTTAAGGGGAGCGGGGGTGGGGAGTATTCCAGGAACGGCGGCGGAGATCTTGGTGGACGAGGTTCGGCGCAAAATCTCCCGCAATAAGTTGCCAGTAGCGCGCTGGGTACAGATTGTGCGGGCGGCTCACCGGGCTGGTTTACGGTCGAGTGCGACGGTGATGTTTGGGCATGTGGAGAGTTGGGAAGACATTCGGGCGCACTTCACGGTGTTGCGTTTGTTGCAGGAGGAAACGGGGGGATTCACCGAGTTGGTCCCGCTGGCTTTTGTTCCCTACCAGAACCGACTGGGGGCGATTTTAGCTCGGAGAGTGGGCGGAATACGGGTTTTGGAGGAGAAAATCCGGAGGCGGGCTCGGCGGCTTTATCCGTTGGCGCGTATGGTCTTAGGGGATGTAATCCCCAATTTACAAACGAGTTGGGTTAAGCTTGGAGTGGAGGGAGCGCTGGAGTCTTTGAGTTGGGGTTGCAATGATTTCGGCGGGACGCTTTACGAGGAATCGATCACAAAGGCGAGTGGGGGGAAGCATGGGGAGAGGTTGGAACCTGAGGTGATTGAGGCTGCGATTCGAGGGGCAGGATATGAGTCACGGCAAAGATCGACCCTTTATGGTAGAGCTGAAAATCGCATTTCCCTCGTAGAAAAGAGTTGTCAGCCGACTACGGGTGGGCATCTTGCCCTCTGAATCGTTAACGAAACCCAAACCAAGGAGAATCAAGTACTATGGCAAAGAAACCGAATGCAGCGTTTATGAAACCCGTCCAACCGGACGCCATCCTGGCCGCGATCATTGGAAGCAAGCCGCTTCCCCGCACCGAGATGACCAAGAAATTGTGGGCCTACATCAAGAAGAACGGGCTCCAAGACAAAAAGAATCGCCGCAACATTAATGCGGATCATTTGTTCAAGCCCCTTTTTGGTGGCAAGAGCATGGCGAACATGTTTGAGCTAACGAAGTACGCCAGCAAACACGTTAAGTAATTTTTTGCCCTTGGGATTTTTCCTGAGGGTAGGAAAGAACAATTTACCCCGTCGTGGAAAAAATCCGCGACGGGGTATTTTTTTTGCTAGTCGATCGTCAGATGAGTTGTTAGTGTTTTCAGCTATGGACATTACAAAACTCACCGCAAAAGAATTCGGCCGTATTGTTAAGTTGCTCCGCCGAAAAGAAAGTCTGGAAAAGAAACTAGGTCAACTGGAGCGTTCCGTGGCCAAGGTGGTTGGGGCAGGAGCCTCGGCGGTGGCCCGAGGAGCAAATCGAATTGCTCGGGGTCGGCCCGCGAAAAGGGGTCGAAAGGCGGGTCGTTCGACAGTCAGAAAATTCAGCCGTCGCGGAGGCTTGCGTAAGGTGATCTTGGCGCAACTAAGCCGAGCGGGAAAAACAGGGCTAAAGATTAAGGATTTGGCAGGAAAAATGAATATTCAGCGTCAGCGGTTGGATACTTGGTTTTACCAGAATCTGAAGAAGATTCGCGGACTGCGTAAGGTTGGACCGGGTCACTACCATCTTAAAGGGTAGAGTTCGGACGAGGTAGGATTCGAACCTACGAACGCCTTACGACGTTTGCGGTTTTCAAGACCGCCGCATTCGACCGCTCTGCCACTCGTCCTATATAAATGAGAGTAGACGAAATTTGTGTTTAAGGCGAGTCCACCCCTTGGGTGCCCAAGATTATTGGTGGTGGGGGCAGGGTATTTGGGTCGAGAAATTGGGAGGATGGCGCAAGTAGGGGGATGGGAGGTTTGGCCTGTCGTAAGAACGGATGAGTCAGCAGATAACTTGCGGGTAAAATTTCCGAACGTGGTGGTGGCTGATGCTGTTGGTGAAGAATTTTGGATGGGACTTTTGGGCGCTTGGGATGGATTGATTTTCGCCTTGGCGCCATCGCGAAAGGTGGGCGGGAGCGAGTTTGAGGCAATTCATCGCGAAGGGGCGGTGCGAGCGGCGACATGGGGTCAGGCGAGAGGGTTGCCGATGGTTTATCTTTCATCAACCTCGGTTTATGCGGAGGCGGGGGGTGGTTGGGTGGATGAATCCTCGGCAGTGGCGGAAGATGATTCTCGGGCGATGGCGATGGTCACGGCGGAGAGGGCCACTTTGCGGGCGGGTGGATCGGTGGTGCGGTGTGCAGGAATTTATGGGCCTGGAAGGGAGATTCGACCCAACGCGGGCGGGCCGGAGCGTTGGTTAAATGTGATTGAGGTAGAGGATGCGGCGCGAGCGGTAGGGGCGGTCTTGCGAAATGGCGGTAAAATTTTCAATGTTTGTGAGGATGAGGCGTTGGCGAGGGGAGAGGTAGGGGGGGTGTGGAAGGAAGGTTCGGTTCGATCGCGACGAAGCAAACGGGTACGGAACCAAAAGTTAAAAGAGATAGGATGGAATCCGATGTTCGCAGCGTGGAGAAGCGAAAACTAAAGGTTCCACCCTCCGGAGAGGATGAGATTGGTGCCAGTCACTTGGGCGGCTTCAGGAGAAAGAAGATAGCGCAAGGCGGCGGCGACTTCGGTGAAGCGAACGGCCCGACCTGAGGGAAGAGTGTGGAGGGGAGGAAGGTCGATGCTGTTTTCCAAGTAACCTGGGGAGATAAGATTGACGGTGATATTGCGGCGAATGAGTTGAGCGGCGAAAGAGCGGGTTAAAAGAGTGACACCAGTTTTTCCGACGTGATAGCCAGGGGCGAGGCGTCGAGCCGAGAGGCGGTCGGCGGCGGCATCGCCAAGATTGATGATACGGCCACCTTTTTTTGGAAAGAGAGGTAGAGCGGCGCGGGTGAGTAGAAAAATTGCGGTTGCGGTGCTGTGGAGGCCAGCGAACCAGTCTGCGGGTAGAGTGCGGAGGAGTGGGGTGGGGCGATAGGTTCCAGCGTTGTTAAGGAGAAGATCTAGGCGTCCGAATCTTCTTTGGACACGTTGGATGAGGCGATCGACTTGGGCGGGGATGGAGAGGTCGGCGCGGACGACTTCGGCGGGGGTGCCATGCTGGCGAAGTTGGCGGGCCAAGCGGAGAGTGGCGGAAGCGCCGCTTCGATGGTGGAGGACGATGGCGTAGCCCATTTGGGCGAGGGTTCGGGCGAGAAAGGCGCCGAGACCGCCTGCGGAGCCGGTGATGAGGGCGACGGGTTGAGAGGGAAGAGTTTTTTTCATGAAAGAATTCCGAGGGTACGGGCGACGGCACGGACTTTAGGTATTTCGTGTGTACGCAAGAGGTCGGTTTTACCTAGGAGGGCAAGAACAGCAAAGAGGGATTCGGCGGAGCGGACTTCGTCCTGAAAGAACTCGAAAGCGTGGGGTAGGGCGTGGCAGACGGGCCAACCGAGAGTACGGAGGCGAAAGCTGTGAAGAAAAGTTTCAGCTTGGTATCGGATGCGGGCGGCACTGTCTTGGAGGTTGCGGTAGTAGAAGCCTAATCCTGGATCGATCCAGATGGCGTGGATGCCAGCGGCGGTGGCACGATCGATTTCGCGCCGGAAGTAGTCGAGAAGGGCGGTGGCATGATCGGGGGAGTGGATGAAGTTGGAAACATCACGGGGGTTGGAGCCTTGGACGTAGCAAAGAACGATGCCAGCGCGGTGATCGGCTACGAGGCGATAGAGTTCGGTGGGGGGGGTGGTGCCTGTGAGGTTGAGGACGGCGGCACCTGCTTCGAGGCAAGAGCGAGCGACCTCGAGGTGGTAAGTTTCAATGGAAAGGAGGATGCCTTCTTGGGCGAGGGGTTTGAGAATGGGGAGGAGGGTACGGATTTGTTGGGCGGGATCGACGCGGTTGGCGTGGGCAAGGGTGGATTCGGTGCCGAGGTCGATGAGGTGGGCACCTTCGGTGCGGAGGCGGCGGGCGCGGTTGAGGGCGTCCTCGGTGGTGGAGACGACACTTTCACGGTACCAGGAATCGGGGCTGAGGTTGATGACGCCCATAAGGTGGGGGCGTTGGGACGCGGAAAAGGAGTGGCCGTGGATTTCGAACTCAGCGACCTGGGCAGTGAGGGCAGAGGAGTGTTCTTGGGCGAGGCGGGAGAGGGATTCGAGGGAGAGCATGAGGTAGTCGAGCGTAGAGAAAAAAAGGGCGAGGGGCGAGAGTGGGGATGGACGGGAGGGGGGTGAGGAATCCAGAGTGTCGGGATGGCGAACCGGTTACTGACCCAGTCCGAGTTGATGGCGTGGGAGAATAAAGCGAGGCGCTGGTTTGTTTTGGGGTTGGTGGGGGTGGTGACGGGGGTGTTTGGGGTGGGGTTGATAACTTTGCACATGAGTTACGCGATGCTGAAAAAAACCGAGGTGATGCAGGAGGCGGTGCAGCGGGTGATGCGGGATGCGCGGGTGGGCGAGGTTCTGGGGAAGCCGTTGCAGTTGGGTTGGGCGGTGACGGGTCAGATTGAGGACATGCCTGAGCAGGGAACGGCGCAGTTTGATTTTTCGGTGTTGGGCTCGAAGGGGAGGGCGAAGGTGACTTTGCGGGCAGATAAAAGTCCGACGGGTCAGTGGCGATATTTACTTTTGGAAGTGAAGCCGATGGGGGGTGCAGTGATTTCTTGTGCGGACGGGGCGTCCGGCAAGAAGGGGTCAGGCGAGGATTAGTGGGCGCCGGTGGCGGTGGAAGTTTCGTTTGCGGGAAGAGATTTGGCGACGGCTTCTTTATTATTGTCGACGATAGTTTCGAGGGCGAGGTCGAGCCGATCGAGGCCGTGTTTCTGGATGATGTTGTTAATATTAGTTAAGTAGTCGGTATCGGGGCAGTAGCCTGAAGCGAGGATGCCTGAGACGAACTTTACTCCTGATTTCTCACCAACGTATTTCTGGTAGCGCTCGTTGCTGAGGAGGAACTGGGAGTAGCCTTGGAAGCCAGCGGCTAGGGTGGGGTAGGCACGGAAATCTGCGGTGGTATCTACGCCGCTATCGCGGGTGGGCATATTGAGGGCGCGGGGGCCTGTCCAGCTATCGAAAGCTTTCATGCCGAAGTAATTGTTATAGTCCTTGGCGAGGGAGCTATTTCCATAGCCAGATTCGAAGATGGCCATGGCGATGACAGCGGAGGCGGGTATCCGAGTAGTGGTCTGGATGAGCATGGCTTCGGGAATAGCGCTTTCGAGGAAGCGACGTTGGCGACCGTTGGCGGAGTCGAGGATTTTGGAGATGCGGGTGGCGAGGCCAAGAATATCGGTTGTATCGGAGCTTTGGGAGGCGATGAGGCGGGCAATGCGGAGGTCCCGCTCTTCGAGTTCGCGGTTCTGGGCGAGGCGGTTTTGGAGGGAGTTCCATTTCTCTTCAAGATAACTTTTGGAAAGGGCGGCGGAGAATCGGGTGACGCCGATGAGGGAGACGACGGCGATACCGAAGAGGAGCAGCCAGGCGAAATTGGAGACGACGAGGGTGCCGACTAAACCGAGACGAAATTTCGGCTTTTTGGTAAATCTTTTGCTGGCGATGGCTGAGGTGAGGTCAACGATTTGAGGCATTTACCTTAGTGTAGATGGGGATGGGGAGGCGTCAACCCACGGTAAGTTGAGGGCGGAATATATTTTAAAAATTATACAATAGATTGGAATGCAGTTACTTGCGAATTATAAAAAGGAGTAAATAGATTAGGATTGGTGTGGTTTGGCGGGGGGATAGTAGATGGAAGCGAGGATGGAGACGGCGAGGACAAGAAGGACGAATCCGAGAGTCCATGGGATGGGCAGGTGGATGTAGCCTGAAATGAGCATTTTGACGCCGATAAAGGAGAGGATGACGGCGAGGCCGATATTTAGGTAGGCGAAGAGCTTGATGAGCCCTGCTATGGCGAAATAGAGGGCGCGAAGGCCGAGAACGGCGAAGGCGTTGGAGGTGAGAACGATGAAAGGATCGCGGGTAATGGCAAGAATGGCGGGGATGGAATCGATGGCGAAAACTAGGTCGGTGGTGCCGAGGGCGAGGAGGACAAGAAAGAGGGGGGTACCAGCCCAACGTTTGCCTTGGCGGACAAAGAAGTGGCCGTCGTGGAAATGGGGGGTGATGGGAATGAATTTGCGGGCGATACGAACGAGAGGATTTTGGTCGGGTTGAACTTTAGCGTCGCCGCCTTTGAGAAGTTTGATCCCCGTGTAAACGAGGAGGGCGCCGAAGACGTAGATGAGCCAGTGGAAGCGATTGATGAGGGCGATGCCGGTAAAGATGAAGAGGGCGCGAAGAAAGAGAGCTCCGATGATGCCCCAGAAGAGGGCGGGGAACTGGGCTTTTTCGGGAACGGCGAAATAGGTGAGGAGAACAGCGAAGACAAAAACGTTATCCACACTGAGGGAAAGTTCGACAATGTAGCCGGTAAAGAATTCCATGGCGGGTTGGGTACCGAGGGTGAGGGCAATGACCACACCAAAGGCCAAGGCGAGGGCGACCCAGCCGGCGGTGGCTTGGAGAGAGCGGCGAAGATCGATGGGGCGGGGGTCGCGATGGAAAAGGATCAGGTCGGTCGCGAGGAGGGCGAGGACGAGTGGTCCGAAAAGAATCCAGCCGAGATGAAGATGAGGGAATTCCACGGAGTGACTTGGTAGCAGGAAGATTCGGATCGGCCAAGAGGAAGTGAGTCGGGGCGTGACAGGAGGGGCAGTGGGAGGGCACTTTGTAGGCTATGAGTAACCAATCGTTAAAAGGGAAGGTGGGGCTAGTTTTTGGGGTAGCGAACAAGCGAAGCATTGCTTGGGGTATCGCCAAGGCGTGGTCGGATGCGGGGGCAAAGTTAATTTTTAATTACCAAGGGGATCGGTTAAAGGAGAATGTGGAAGAGTTGGCGGCGACATTTGGGTCGGAGACCCCGGTGGCCCCTTGTGATGTGAGTCGGGATGAAGATATCGCGAAGTTTTTTGATTTTGTAAAAGGAAAGGCTCCGAAGGTGGATCTGCTGTTGCATAGCGTGGCGTTTGCTCCGAAAGAGGCCTTAGAGGGAAACTTTGTCGATACGACACGAGAAGCGTTTCGCGTGGCGCACGACATTAGCGCCTACTCGTTGGTGGCAGTAAGCCGGGCGGCGGCTCCACTGATGACCGAGGGGGGGAGTATTGTAACGATGAGTTATTACGGGGCGGTGAAAGTGGTGCCGCATTATAATGTGATGGGGGTGGCAAAGGCGGCGCTGGAGGCGAGTGTGCGATATCTGGCTTATGACTTAGGGCCAAAAAAAATCAGGGTGAATGCGATCAGCGCGGGGCCTGTGAACACCTTGGCTGCACGTGGGATTAGTGGATTTGGGGCGATGTTGGCCCACTACGAGGCGCACGCTCCTTTAAAGCGGAATATCACCTTGGAGGAGTTGGGTGCGATGGGAGTATTTCTGGCGGCAGACGGATCGGCGGGGATTACGGGGCAGACGTTGTATGCCGATTCCGGCTACAGCGTGATGGGGATGTGAAGGCCGGCGAAAAGATCGCCCGGAAACTTCTGCTCTGGGACATCGACGGGACTATTCTCCATACAGGAAAAGCGGGGGAGACGGCCTTGGGTCGAGCAATGGAAAAACTGTATGGAATCAATCGAGGACTGCTGGGATTGGAGATCGCAGGCCGGACGGACAAGTGGATTGTGGAGCAGCTTCTGGGTAGGGATGAAAAGCCGAACGGTCCTGAGGAGGTGGCACAGTTTCTGGATGTGTATGTGGAACTGTTGGCGGATGAGTTGCCCCGGAGGAACGGGGGATTGCATCCGGGGGTTTTGGGGATTCTGGAAGAGGCCCATCAGCGACCAGAGCTGGTGCAAGCTTTGCTGACGGGAAACATTGAAAAAGGGGCGAGGTTGAAGTTGACGCGGTATGGGGTGAATCATTTTTTCGACTTTGGGGCTTTTGCAGATGATTCCTCGATTCGCAATGAGTTGGGTCCGCACGCAAAGCGGAGGGCAGAGGAGAAGCACGGGGAAGAGTTTCCTCCCGAAAGAATCTTTGTCATCGGGGACACGCCCCATGATGTGGCTTGTGCAAGGGCGATCGGGGCAAAGGCGATTGCGGTGGCAACAGGTTCCTTTACGAAGCGACAGTTGAAAGATTGCGGAGCGGATGCGGTCTTTACCGATTTGGCTCATCCGAAGGCTTTTTTCGATTTACTGATCTGACGGTTGCGGAGGTGGACTCGTCCTGACTTGCGATTCTTCTGTGGTTTGCCATGAAAGGAGATGGCTCATGGTCTTCTGGCTTTTTGTTTTCGGCTCGGGGTAGTACTGGGCTCGACATCTTTATTAGTTCATGGAGCGGCAACTGCAGAACAGCACCAGAAGTTAGTTGAAACCTGTCGCTGGCTTTCGAAGCAGGATTTGTCTTACGCCCAGTCATGGCAACCCCCAGGGCACCCGTATATCATCACGATGGATTGTTCGAATACGGTGCGTTTTATTGTGTGGAAAGTATTTGGGTTTGATATTCCGAGAACAGCTTCGGACCAGTACCTTTATTTTAAAAAGAAGGGGAAGATTAGGTCAGTGCCGATGGAGTCGGATGGGAAAGTGGATTCGGAGAAACTGATGGCGGAGATGAGGAGTGGTGACCTGCTTTATTGGGAATGGACTTATAACGTCCCTCGGGATCCGCCGATCAGTCATGTGATGATTTATTTAGGTCGAAAGAAGGGTGGGGAGGCGATGGTGGCGGGTTCCTCGCAAAGAATGGATGGGGAGCGAGGAGGTGGGGTGGATGTGTACGCATTCGATCCGAATGCGCCCTGTGGAAACGCAAAGAACTTTTTTAACTTCGTGACCCATCGCGGTCGGTTGGTGGCGTATGCTCGACCGACGGCGCAGGTGGGGTGGGCTGAACGAGGCGGGCTAGAATAGAGTTGGCATGCCTTCGATAAGAAAACGGACATCGGAAAGTCGGCCTGCCCGGATGGCCGCTTCCATGAGGCGTTGAGGGGGTTCGTGAAGGGGTTCGTAGCTGAGGCGGTAGGTGCCAAAGTGCATTGGAACAAGGAATTTTGAGCGAAGATCGCCAAAGGCGCGGAGGGCTTGTTCGGGGGTCATGTGATTCTCGCCAAATTTCGGGCCGTGGTAGGCTCCGATGGGTAAGAGGGCGACATCTGGGTGAAACTTTTTCCCAATCTCACGAAACCCTGGAAAATAACCTGAATCGCCTGCGTGGTAGACGGTTCGTCCTCCCATATCGATGACATACCCCCCGTAGCCGCGGTGGTGATCGGTGACCTTGCGTGCCCCCCAGTGTTTGGCGGGAACAAAGGTGATGGCGGCTCCTGGAAAGCGAAGTCGTTCCCACCAGTTGATTTCGTAGACTTTTTCAAAACCTAAACCGTGAACAAGGTCGCCGACTCCAGCGGGCACGACAATGGGTTGATTGGCGGCAATTCGGCGGAGGCTGCGTCGGTTGAGATGATCAAAATGGGCGTGGGTGATGAGAACAAGGTCGATGGAGGGAAGGTGGTGGTGGGCGAGTCCAGCGTGGCGGAGGCGTCGAACGACAAGAAGCCAGTTGGCCCAGTTCGGATCGACAAGAATGTTGCCATGGGGTCCTTGAATCAGGAAGGAAGCGTGGCCGATCCAGGTGATGCAGATCTTGCCTGCTTTAAGTTTAGGAAAGATGGGGGGAAGATGCTGGCGAGTGCCCCGCTTGCGCGAAAAAAGAGCAGGGAGGATGACATCGGTAATGAAGCGGTGCGGGGCCCGTTTCTTGTGAGCTGAAGCCCGAGGACTCAAGACAAACAGAATGGTGGCAAATGAGGTGGGAGGCAACCTTGAGAGCAAGATTGGCTGAAAATATGAATCTGGGCATAGTGGTATGGTGATGAGCGTTCCGAGCAAAGCTAGCTTGCGCGAAGAGATTCGTGGGCGACTCCTGCAGATGAGTGAAGGAGCGAAAGCGGAAGCTTCCCAGCAGATTGAGAAGCACCTTTTGGCAAGGGTGGAGTGGCAGGTGGCGGGGGTAGTAGCTCTTTTCTTGTCGTTAACCGATGAACCGCAAACAAGGGGTATTCTGAGGGCAGCTTGGACGGCGGGTAAGAGGGTGGCCTTGCCAAAGATTGATATCCGAGAGGGATTGACCTGGTGGCAAATGTCTTCGGCTCACCTTCCAGAATCATCGAGTTTGTGGGAACCTTCTCCGGAAAAATCTGAGCGAATCGCGGTGACAGAGATCGATGGGTTTCTGGTGCCAGGGCGGGCTTTCACTGGTGCGGGGGCGCGTTTGGGGCGGGGTGGAGGGCATTATGATCGGGCCTTGGGCCAACGTAAACGGGGCTCTTGGGTCGCAGGATTATTTTTCGCGACTCAAGAACTGGAGCATCTCCCCCAAGAGCCACATGACATAAAACTCCCAGCGGTGGTGACCGAAAACGGGTGGAGAGATGTACGATGAGGGATAAGGAGAAACCATTCCTTGAACACATTGAGGATCTGCGTGGGGTGATTTTGAAGTGCGCCGGAGCGATTGGGGTGGGTTCGATTCTGGGAGTTCTTGGAATTGGGCGGGTGATGGAAATCTTGCGTTGGCCTCTGGCGCAAGCACAGGTGGGATCGCCTAAGGCGATGCCGGCGACCCTCCTAGCTTTGCAGGTAACTGATCCGATGACGGTGACGTTGCAAATTGGCATTGGTGCAGGAATTCTACTAACCCTGCCACTGGTTCTTTTGTTTATCGGACAGTATCTTTTGCCTGCGCTAGAAAGCAAAGAGAGGGGTCTGGTGCTGCCTGCGTTTACGGTGGGTGCCTTTCTCTTTTTGGCGGGAGTTTCTTTTTGTTATTTCCTGGTCTTACCGGGAGCTCTGCGTTTTTTTCAGGAATTTAATCGCTGGTTGGGGTTGGAGACGAGTTGGACGATGGCGAGTTATACCGACTTCGTCTTGCAAATGCTGGTTGGATTCGGGGTCTCTTTTGAGCTTCCTCTGGTGATGGTGATTCTGGCTCGGTTGGGTATTCTGCAGAAAGCGGTGGTGGCGGCGCACCGACGTCATGCGATTGTCGGACTGGTGGTGGTCTCCGCCTGTGTGACTCCAACTTCGGATCCATTTAACTTGGCTTTAATGTTTGTGCCCCTTTACGGACTTTTTGAGTTGGGTCTGGCGGGAATGGGATGGGCGGAACGACATTCGAAGGATGGTAGAAGTTCTCCAAAGGACCACACCGCTTTGTGAAAAAGTTCTTTCTTGGGATTGTGAAATATCAGCAGACCGATAAATTCATTGCATAGTGGACTGGAATAATCGCTCGGACAGAATTCATCGTTTGAAAGAGAAGGAGAACTTTCGTGCTGTGGTCATGCCCTTGGCCTACACAGGCGGAGGGATTGCGCTGCTAGCACTGTTTTGGGAGGGGGTGAGTATGATGGACGGGAGTAAATGCACTGACGCGGTCTGGGTACCAGCGGTATTCTTTTTGGTGTTGCCGATTTTCCTTAGTGGGTACCGCTGGTTGAGAGGACACTTTAGTAAGCGGTTGATGGCTTGATTTCAGGGTGGCGGATCTGAGCTGGAACAGTTGATAAAGCGGCGAGTCCTTGTTTGGGCGATGAAAAGAAGGTTAGATTCGGAGATTTCCGCCCGCATTGAAATGGGGCAGGATACTTCTTGATGCCTACGGTCTTTTTAAAAACATATGGTTGTCAGATGAATGAGCGGGACACCGAACAGGTGGCCCGACAGCTGTTCGATCGTGGATATACTCGAGCCGCTTCAGAAAAAGAGGCAGACGTGATTTTGCTGAATACTTGTAGCGTGCGAGAACTGGCGGAGCAGAAGGCCTTACGGAAGATGAGTAATCTGCGGGTTTTGCGGAAGGCGAAGCCAGAGGTTGTCTTGGGTTTTCTTGGTTGCATGGCACAGCGCCGCGGAGATTCCTTGGAAAAGGATATGGCGGGCCTGGATTTGGTGGTGGGCACGCAAAAGTTTCATCGGGTGGCAGATCTTGTCGATCAGGCGCGGGAGGCACGATTGGGCGGACGGCCAAAATTCTTTGCGGAGGTGGGCGAAGAGGAGGGTTCCGAGAAGACAATTCGCGATCACACTTTAGCGCCGAAGCAGGTGACTGCTTTTGTCTCGGTGATGCAGGGCTGTGATATGCACTGTTCATTTTGTATTGTGCCGACGACACGAGGGAAAGAGAGGTCTCGCCCGATTGCGGAGATTCTCACAGAAGTGCGGAGTTTAGTGGAGCAAGGGGTAAGGGAAGTTACCTTGCTGGGGCAAATCGTGAATATGTATGGGCGAAGAGAAATTCCGATGGTGGAAGGTAAGAGCGCCTTTGTGCAACTATTGGAGGAGATGGACAGGGTGGAGGGTTTGGAGCGGATTCGTTTTACATCGCCTCATCCACGAGGGATGAAAGCTGATTTGGTGGGATGTTATGGAAGATTAACGAAGCTATGTGAGCATTTGCATTTGCCTGTGCAATCGGGTTCGGACCGCATCTTGAAGCGAATGGGAAGAGGGTACACCGCGGCGCAGTATCGCAAAACGATTGAGGAGGTGCGCAGGGTTTGTCCTGGAGTGGGTCTGACGACTGACATTATTGTGGGGTATCCTGGGGAGACGGAGGAGGATTTCATGGCCACGCGGGATCTAATGGAGGAGGTCGGGTTTGATAACGGATTTATTTTTCGGTATTCCCCGCGGGAAGGGACACGGGCGATGAGTGAGGCGGGGGAGGAAGTTCCTGAGGCGACCAAGGAGAAATGGAATACGGACTTACTGGAGGTTTTGGATCGGCAAGCGGCGGCGAGCGCAAAGATTCGTGTGGGCTCGTTGCAACAAATTCTGGTGGAGGGACCAAGCAAAACAAACGCCAGTCGCCTGATGGGGCGGACTCGGCAGAACCGCTTAGTGGTTTTCGAGGGTGGTCCGCGGCATGTGGGTCAACTGCTGACAGTGCGAATTACTGAATCGACAGGGTTTACGGACTACGCGGATCCGTCCATCCTCGGCTAAGGATTTCCTGATGATCTATTCTTTTTCCCTTTCTCAAGTTGCGGTCTGGTTGGGGTTTGGCCTCATCTGTACCCATGCCTGGGGTTTGTTCGATTTGGCGAAAACGACCGAGTGGGCAAAGAGGTTTCCGCGGAATGATCTCGCGGGTGGAGTTTTACTTGGGCTGGCAACGGCGTGGGCGGCTTGGTTGGCGGGTACGATTAATTTAATGGAGTACACTCGATTTCGTCCTTTATTTATTCTGGGGGTGATTGGGCTAGGGGTATCAAGCTGGTTGTATGTCAGGGAGTTTATTGCGGTGCGTTCCTTAGGAGTGCTTTGTCTTCTTGGGGCAAATGTTCTGCTAGATGCGGCTTTTTTGAGGGATGATGCGGCCCGTCTGGTAGTGGTGGCATATGCCTACCTGATTATAGTGGAAGGAATGGTGATGGTGGGGGCGCCTTACTGTTTGCGTGATGGGATCGCTTGGGGATTGGCTACGCCGAGGCGAAGTCGGTTGTTTCTTTCGGCAGGAATGATTTTTGGAATCGTCCTGATGGTTTTGGGAATATGGGTCTACTGAAAAAGGGGGCGGGGGCAGAGCGGAGATGAGAATCCTCGTCTTGCGAGGCGGGGCTTTAGGTGATTTTCTGCTGACTTTGCCCGCGGTGGCGGGACTTCGCGAAAAGTGGCCCGAGGCGGAGATTGAAATGGTGGTGGCGCGTCGGTTTGGCGAGTTGGTTCTTGGACCCAACGCGGTGAATGCGGTCCGACCGATCGACGAACCTGGACTAGCCAGTTTTTATGCTTCAGGAGGCACGCTGGACAGGCGGTGGGCGGATTATTTTACCGAATTTGATTTAACGATTTCCTATCTTTTTGATCCAGACGGAGTTTTTGCGACGAACTGGCAAAGGGCAGGAGGGACAGGGCAGTATATTTCGCATGATCCGAGAAATCCGGCGGAGGTGGCTTGGAGGCACTTGTCGAAGCCTTTGGCGGAGTGCGGATGTGCACCGGGGGATGCGCGAAGGCTGTATGGGACAAGTTTAGTTACCGCAGGCAGGAAAAAAGAGCGAGGCGAAGAACTTCGACTGGTGATTCATCCTGGGAGTGGCGGGAAGAAAAAGTGTTGGCCTCTGGAGGAGTGGTTGCGGGAGTTGGATGGCTTTGATTATCCGTTGCCTTGGGGGGTGACCTGGTTGGCGGGTGAGGCGGAGGAGGATCTCTCTCTTAGGTTACGGGAAAAGTGGCAGAGAGGGCCTCATAGAATCATGCAGAACCGTCCGTTGTCGGAAGTTTTCCGGGTTGTGCAGTCGGCCGAGCTTTATTTGGGTCATGACAGTGGGATCAGTCATTTGGCGGCATGGAGTGGGGTGAAGTGCGGCCTACTGTTTGGCCCGACTGATGCAAAGATCTGGGCACCTGCTGGGGACTGGGTGCAAAGCTGGAGTCGGAGTGGGGAGTGGCCGAAGGAGGGGGAGTGGCGGGATTGGTTTCGAGGGATTCTTGTCGGCGAAGGTGGATGAGGATAAGTTGGCGAGCTTCTTATGATCATTGTACTTCGGCCTAAGACGGAGGAATCCCTCATCACACAAGTAGAGGCGGAGGTGAAGAAGCTTGGCTATGAGCCGAGGTTGATACGGGGCGAGATCCAGACGGTGATTGCGGCGATTGGGGATGAGCGTGGGCATCCTTCCTTGGAGTCTTTGGGGACTTGGCCACAGGTAGAATCGGTTTTGCCAGTGCAAAGGCGATACAAGCTGGTGGCGCAAGAGGGACGAAGGAGTGCGAGCGTGGTCGTAGCCAATGGGGTAGGGATCGGTGGAAAGGAGCCGTTTCGTCTGATGGCGGGACCGTGCTCTGTAGAATCGGAAGAGCAGATTCTGGCGGTGGCTCGGGCGGCGAAGAGGGCGGGAGCAACTTTTCTGCGTGGAGGAGCTTACAAACCGAGGACCTCACCGTACGAGTTTCAGGGTTTAGGCGAAAAAGGGTTGGAACTGTTGGCTTTGGCAAAAAAGGAGACGGGGTTGGGTATCGTGACGGAGCTGCTTTCGGAGAAACACGTGGAAAAAGTGGCGGCAGTGGCAGATCTTTTGCAAATAGGCGCGCGTAACGCACAAAACTTTTCCCTGTTGCAAGCGGCGGCGGGTTCGGGGAAGGCGATCATGCTGAAGCGCGGATTGGCGATGAAGGTGGAGGAGTGGTTGATGGCGGCGGAGTACGTGATGAGTGCAGGCAATGGGCAGGTGATTCTGTGTGAGCGTGGAATTCGGACGTTTGAGACGGGGATGCGGAACACGTTGGATTTGGGGGCGGTGGCGCTGGCGAAGAGGGAGAGTCACTTGCCCGTGGTGGTAGATCCGAGTCAGGGAGCGGGCCGAGTTGATCTTGTGATTGCCTTAAGTCGGGCGGCGGTGGCGGTAGGGGCGGATGGGTTGCTGGTGGAGGTGCATCCGCTACCCGCGGAGGCGAAGAGTGATGGTCAGCAGCAGTTGGATTTAGCGGGGCTGAATCTTTTGGTAGAAGAAATTGCGCCGCACGTGAAGGCGATGGGAAGGGCCGGATGAAGGAGAAAAAGAGTAGATCGGGGGCACAGAAAGTTCTGGTGATTGATGACGAAGCGGATGTGGCGTACTCCTTTCAACGGGTGTTGGCAGAGGAACCGGTGGAGGTGGTGGGGGTGACGAGTGGGGTGGAGGGATTGAAGCAGTTACGGAAGCAGAAGGTGGATATTGTGCTGTTGGATGTGCGAATTGGGGAAGAGGATGGACTGGAGATATTTCGGCAACTGAGAAAAGAGCATCCGAGGCAGCTGGTCATTGTGATGACGGCACATGGGACGGCGCAGACGGCGATTGAAGCGATGAAGTTGGGTGCATTTGATTATATTTTAAAGCCGTTTGACGTGCCGGAGCTTTTGGCGACCTTGCGACGAGGATTACAGACAGCGGCCTCGATGCAGGAGTTAGTGGCTGGAGAAGGAAAAAAGGCGACAGCTGAGATTGGGGCAGCTCCGGGGTTGATTGGGACTTCTCCCGCTATGCAAAAAATCTACAAATTAGTGGGGCAAGTGGCGCGATCGGATGCGGCGGTGCTTCTGTTGGGGGAGAGCGGAACGGGAAAGGAGTTGGTCGCGAGGGCGATTTACGCGAATAGCTTGCGGGCGGCCCGACCCTATGTGGCGATCAACTGTGCGGCGATTCCTGATACCTTGCTGGAGAGTGAGTTGTTCGGGCATGAGCGGGGAGCCTTTACGGGGGCGTTGACTCAGAGGATTGGAAAATTTGAGAGGGCGGATGGCGGAACGATCTTTTTGGATGAGATTGGGGATATGCCCCTGGGGTTGCAGGCGAAGTTGTTGCGAGTTTTGCAGAATGGGGAATTCCAGCGGTTGGGTGGGGATCAGACCTTACGGACGCAGGTAAGGGTGATTGCGGCCACGAATAAGGATTTATCTGCGATGGTAAGAGAGAAGAGTTTTCGTGAGGATCTGTATTATCGGATCAACGTGGTGCAAATTCAGTTACCACCTTTACGGGAGCGATCGGCGGATGTCTTACCTTTAGCGGAACATTTTCTGTTACGGAGTTCCAAGGAGAGAGTTCTGATATTTTCGGCGGCGACGAGGAAAGTGATGCAAGCCTATGGTTGGCCCGGGAATGTGCGAGAGTTGGAGAATGCGGTGACCCGTGCGGTGGTCTGCGCGTCTTCGGAAGCGATTGAGCCAGGAGATCTGCCGCCCGAGGTAGCGGGTCAGATTGTGCCCTCGGCGTTAAGTAGGGGTGGTGATTGGTGGGAACAGATTCGTGGGGAGGCGGGTGTAGCCGGGGATCTGCTGGCGGCAGGAGAAAAGATGTTGGTGGAGCGGGCGTTGGGGGAGGCGGATGGTAATGTGAAGCGGGCGGCGGAGATATTAGGGGTAACTCGTGCGGCATTGCGGACGCGGGTGACCCGGTATGCGTTATCCGCGAATGACTAGGTTAGGAAACTAACTTCGCTAAAGCTTTTGGAAGCGGGCAGGTAAAGAGAAGTTCTTGTTTGCTCAGAGGATGGGGGAAGCGAAGGAAGCAGGAGTGGAGGCCGAGGCGTTTTGCGGGATCGGTTTTCGCTCCGTATTTTTCATCACCAACAATTGGGCAACCGATGGCAGAGAGTTGAACGCGGAGTTGATGGCGGCGTCCAGTTTCGAGAGTGAGTTCGACGAGAGAGCGGTGGCGGTTTTTCTTGAGAAGCCGGTAGTGGGTGATGGCGTGGCGGGTGAGAGATGAGGCGGGGCGGATAAAGACCTTAAAGGGATTGGATTCGTCGAGATCGGATTCGAAGGTACCAGCTTCTTGAGGGAGATGGCCCTCGACGACAGCTTCGTACTTTTTTTCAAAGGTATCCCAGTTTTTTTGAAGGATCTCTTTGGCGTCAGGGGTTTTAGCGAAAACCATTAGGCCGGAGGTTTGGCGGTCGAGTCGATGAACGATCCAGACGCGTTCTTTGGACCGGGTGTGAGATTGACGGAGATAATCGGTGAGTTGGAAGTAGGCGGTCTTTTCTGGCTCGGCCTCGCTAGCGATGCTCAGGAGGTTGGTGGGCTTCTCGATGACGAGGAGAGAGGCGTCCTCGCAGAATATCTTAATACCAGAAGGAAGGGTAGTTTTTGGAATGGCAAAGCGATCGGAGCGAATGGAGACGGTATCCCCGATGGCGAGAGGATGATTGAACTGGGAGACGGGTCGGCCGTTGACGGTCACGGCTTGGAATTTGAGCCAGGTACGGATCTGCTTCTTTTTCTCATTGGGCCAAGCGGAGAACATCTGTTCGAGAAGAGGTCCTGGTTGAGAGATAATGAAAGGATTCGGCATGGGTCAAGCTTGGAGCAAAAAGGGTGCGATGGGAATGTTTGGAGATTGGTCGAAAAGGGGGAAAGGGGTAGGGTTTGGGGATGAGAATTCTTTTTCTGGGTGATGTGGTGGCCGAGTACGGCCGTGAGGCGGTGCGGGATGGAATGCCGCGATTGATTGAGGAATTTGCCCCGGATTTTATCGTGGTGAACGGGGAGAATGTGGCAGGGGGAAACGGAATTACGCCGAAGCTGGCTTACGATATTTTTCGGGCAAAGGTGGATGTGATTACTTTGGGGGATCACTGCTGGGATCAGAGGGAGATTATGGGTTTCTTTGCGGAGGAACCGCGGTTGATTCGGCCTTTTAACTTTCCCGCGACCTGCCCAGGGAAAGGCTCGATTGTGGTGACGGGAAATGGAAAGAAGTTGGCAGTAGTGAATGCGATGGGGCGGACGTTTATGAAGGCGAACGTGGACAACCCTTTTCTAATGATGGATCCGATTTTGGAGGAGCTACGGAAAGAGACAAAGGTGATCCTGGTGGATTTTCATGCGGAGACGACTTCGGAGAAAATTGCCTTTGGGCACGCCTTTGACGGGAAGGTCTCGGCGGTGGTGGGCACGCATACCCATGTGCAGACAGCGGATGAGAAGGTGTTGGCGGGGGGGACGGCTTACATTACGGATGTGGGGTTTTGTGGAGCACACGATTCGGTGATTGGGCGGGAGAAGGGTTTTATCATCGATCGGTTTCGGACCTTGATGCCAGTGAAGATGCATTTGGCGACGGCGGGAGTGCAGTTGGACGGGGTGGTGATTGATGTGGATGAGGAGACGGGGAAGGCAACCGCAATTCAGAGGATCCAACGACCGAAGTGAATCGGATAGAGCCGCTGACGGTATCTGCGTTGACGGCGCAGATTAAGGAGATCTTGGAGGATCAGGTGGGTGAGGTGTCGGTGACAGGGGAGATTTCGAATTTACGGCAGCAATCTTCGGGCCACTACTATTTCACTCTGAAGGACGAGGGGTCCCAAATTCCTTGTGCTCTGTTTAAGGGGTCGGCAGGGCGGTTGGCGGTGGCTCCGAAGGATGGGGCGAAGGTGGTGGTGGAGGGGGAGGTATCAGTTTATGCGCCGCGGGGAGCGTATCAGTTGATTGTGAGAAGTTTGGAGCCTGTGGGGAAGGGAGATCTGCATCAGCGGTTTGAGGAGTTGAAGAGAAAGTTGCAGGGGGAGGGATTGTTTGCGGAGTCGCGCAAGAGACCGATTCCTGAATATGTGGAGAAGGTGGGAATTATCACGAGTCCGACGGGGGCGGCGGTGCGGGATGCAATTCACGTTTTGCAAAGGAGGTGCCCGCGAATTGGGATAACGATCTTTGGGGTAAAGGTGCAGGGTGAGGGAGCGGCTGAGGAGGTGGCGGAGGCGATTGGGGAGATGGGGAGGAGGAAATTTGATGTGCTGCTGGTGGTGCGTGGGGGAGGAAGTTTGGAAGATTTGTGGGCGTTCAATGAGGAGGTGGTAGCGCGGGCGGTGGTTGCGAGTCCGATTCCGGTGATCAGTGGGGTGGGGCATGAGACCGATTTCACGATCTGTGATTTTGCGGCGGATGTGAGGGCGCCGACTCCTTCAGCGGCGGCGGAGATGGTGAGTCGGCCGGACGAGGATTGGGTTGAGGAGTTGCGCGCGTGGAGGGATCGGTTGGGGGAGGCGGCGGTGGAATTTCTGGAGGAGAAAAGGAGGAGGTTGGGAGATTTGGCGGGGAGCTATGTTTTTAGAGAACCGCGAAAGATGGTAGAGATGAGTGGGCAGAGGGTGGATGAGTTGGCGGTGCAGTTAACGCGCGGTTTAGAAAGCGGATGGCGATATCGAAAGCAGTATGCGGAGGGTTTGTTGGGGCGATGGGGAGCGCTGAAGCCTGAACGGAGGTTAAGGGAGTTATCGTTGAGGGTGCAGGCGGCAGCGGACCGATTGCGAGCGATGGGACCTGAGGAAACGCTGAAGAGGGGGTATGCGCTGGTGCAGACGGCTGAGGGGAAATTGGTTCGAAATGTTGAGCCCGCACGGAGGCTTGGGGACTTGGTTGTGAGGTTTTCAGATGGAAAGTTAGATGTTAAAGTGAAGGGCAAATGAGTGGTGAGATTATGAAGGACGACGGATGAGAGGTTATGGTGTCGATTTTAGGATTATGAAAAAAGTGTCCCTACTTAACCCTTGTTTAGTCGTTGGGCTGGTCTTGGGATTGTGGATACCGACCATGGCTCAGAGTCAATCCGAGGTCGGCCCGACAAAGGTCAATGAGACAAACGAAGTTACTCCTTTGACTTTGCCTGGTGCGGAAACCTTTATTTTCAAAAAGGTAGGGGAGACCGAAATTCGACTTCATGTGGTGAAACCGAAAGATTGGAAAGTATCCGACAGGAGGCCGTGTTTGGTGTCTTTCTTTGGTGGAGGTTGGAGTAGTGGCACTCCCGCCAAGAGCATCACCTATGCGAAGTGGGCAGCAGAGTATGGTTTGGTGGGGGTGGCTCCAGATTATCGAACAAAGAAACGGTTTGAGGCTAAGCCGGAGGATTGTGTGGCGGATGGGCGGGCGGCGGTGCGTTGGATTCAGGAGCATGCGATGGCGTTGGGGATCGATCCAGCGAAGATTGTGGTGCAGGGATCGTCGGCTGGGGGGCATGTAGCGGCGTGGACAGCGATTCCGGATCCTGTGACGCGCGAGACAAGCTCCGATCCCGTGCCGAATCCTGTTCCGATGGGACTGATTCTTCTCTGGCCAGTGACAGATACGGGAACAAACGGGTATGGGGGGCCAAAACGTTTCGGAAATGATGAGGCACGGGCGAACAATCTTTCCGTGACGGGTCGAATGCCTGCCAAGATGCCGCCCGCTCTGGTGTTTCACGGCACGGCAGACAAGACGGTGAAGTTTGAAAACTCGCAGGCTTTTACGGATAAAATGAAAGCCAATGGGAATTCGTGTGAGTTGGTTGTGTTTCCCGATGCCCCGCACTCCCCGCAGTCGAGCAAGGAGGGGGAGAAGGGGAAGATCGTAAAAGCCAAGATCGAGGAGGAGAGCCTAAAGTTTTTGGAAAAGCTTGGATTGGTAAGTCCAGAGCAGGCATCGGCAGGTGCAAAGGCAACGGACAAGGAAGAAGGGGAGTAGTTTTGTTCAGATTCGTTTGCTTTGTCGGTTTGTGGGGGCTCTGTCTGAACCTTCAGGCGGAAGAAAAACTTCTATTGATGCAGGAGGCTCGGTTGGGGCAGTTAAAATCGGCTTATGAGGGGAAGGAGGATCCCAGCCTTCCGCACGAAGCGAAGACGATTACGAAGAAGATCGTGAAAGAGGCGGACAAACGGGTAGGAAAGCCGGTGATCACCATCACGGAGAACGAAAACCTGCAGGCGAGTAAGGATCCACACGACTACTTCAGCATTGGAAGGTATTTCTGGCCGGATCCAAGCAAGTCGGATGGGTTGCCTTGGATCAATCGGGATGGGGAGACCAATCCGGATGCGGTGAAAGCATCGGATGAGAAGAAGTTGGGGGAGATGATCCATACGGTGGAGTATCTCGCACTGGCCCATCACCTAACGGGGGATGAGAAGTACGGAGCCGAGGCGGCTCGATTTTTGCGGGGCTTCTTTCTGGATGCGGAGACCAAGATGAATCCGCATCTGGATTACGGTCAGAGTGTTCCCGGGAAGGCAACAGGACGGGGATGGGGACTGATCGATACGAGGGGATTTATGATTCTGCCCGATGTACTGAAGTTGCTGAAAAAGTGCCCTGCGTGGACAGCGAAAGACCGAGAGGGAATGAAGGCTTGGTGGACGGCTTATGGGAATTGGATGCAGACGAGTAAGATCGGGTTACAGGAAAAAAAGGCACCCAATAATCATGGTGCAGCCTACGACGTGCAACTGAGTGCAGTCCTGGTGATGGCGGAGAAAGAGGACGAGGCGAAGAAAGTCTTGGGAGAGTCATTGCCTGCCCGATTGGACGCTCATATCACCCCGGAAGGGAAACAGCCGAGGGAGTTGGCAAGGACGAAAAGCTGGTCGTACAGCTGCTTTAATCTGAAGAATATTTGCAAGGGGGCGGTGATGGCCCAGTCGATGGGGATTGATCTATGGAATCACGAAGGGACGGATGGTCGGGGGAGTTTGAGGAAGGCGATGCTTTATCTTGTTCCTTTTTTGAAAAGGCCCGAGGGCTGGCCGGAGAAGCAGATTACGAAGTTTGATTCGAAGGAGGCTCGTGTTTGGTTGAATGACGGGGCAGTGGTTTATGACGACACAGGGATCCGAAGTGCCCAGCAAGAGTTCGCTCCGATGGAGAAAGCCGATGTGACGGATTGGGTTTCGACTCCGGTTCAGAAATGAAGTGTCGCGGACGTCTTTTTTTCGATACTCTTTCCTTTATATGAAACCTTTTCTCTCCTGCCTCACTTGGGTGCTTTGTCTTGGCATGGCTTCTATTGGGTGGGGTGAATCGAAAGAGTCGGCCCATTGGAAAAGTTTTCAGTCGGCGACGGATCGTTCCTTGGCTGAGATCCTGACCGACTACTCCTATGCTGGATATGAGCATGGGGAGAAGGCTATTCCTGATGTGGAGGGGCCTGTCTTCAAGGTGACCGATTATGGGGCAATTGCGGACGACTTGATTTCGGACGAGGATGCGATTCGGAAAGCAATTGCGGCGGCGGAAGGGGCGGGAGGCGGTGTGGTCTTATTTCCTGCAGGTAAATTTCTTGTCTTTGCGGATCGCTTTAAGGCCGCGTCGATCCGGATCGGAAAATCAGGGATAGTGATCCGCGGTGCGGGTTTGGGAAAAGGGGGGACGGTGATTCGGGCGATTCACTCGGGTTATCGAGTGGGACCTTACCCCGTACCGAAAGGGACAAAGGATGGTGAAGGTCGGGATGACTGGTCGAAGATTCCTTATATTTTCTTGTTTGAGGGAGCGGAGGGCGGAAAGAAGGAGGCAGGGAAGTCGGTTACGGGCGCGGTGAAGCGTGGAAGTTTTGCCATACCTGTGAAATCGACGGAGGGTTTTAAGGTGGGGGATTGGGTGGTGCTAAAGGCGGGCACACCGAAGTTGGATGCGGAGTTGATGTGTGGATTGCAGCCCGATCCGAGTTGGACCCGAATCATCAAAGATGGCGCTAGCATTAGTGAACTGCACCAAGTGAAGGAGGTTCAGGGGGAGAGTCTAATTCTGAAAGAGCCGGTGTTGGTGAACTTAGGTGCGGATTTTGAGGCGAAGGTTTCACCGGTGGCGTTGATTGAGCAGGTGGGGGTGGAGGACATGGCGTTGCAGGGGGGATGGAGGGGAGCATTTGTGCATCATCGTTCGGCTCTGGACGACGAGGGGTGGGATGGAGTTCTTTTTCATGGGGTGGCGAATGGTTGGGTGCGCAGATGCGCGTTTCTGAATGTGAACACTGGTGTGTATCTGAGGGATTCGGTGCTCTGCTCCATCCTGGACAACCGATTTGCCGGAAATAAGGGTCATTATGACGTAGCGATTCGATCTAACTGCACCTTCAACTTGACGGGGTTGACGGAGGAGACGTCGTCGCCCCAGCACGGGGCATCGACGGGAAACCGGTCGGCCGGAACGGTGGTTTGGCGTTGGCTGATGAGCAAAGCCTCCACGGTTGATTCACACGGGAACGGACCTTATGCGACGCTGATTGATCGGGTGGATGGCGGGACGATGACCCGCAGTGGCGGACCCGCACCCTCTTTTCCCAATCATCTGCGCTGGATGGTGTTCTGGAACTTTTCCTACGACAGTGAAGATGAACAGCCGATTAATCTTTGGAACTATGTGAAAGGGAAAGAGGCGAAATTTGTGAAGCCGCTCTTTGTGGGGCTGCACGGAAAACCTGTGACTTTGATGGCGGAAGCATTGGAGGGGAACGAGTGTCAGGGGGAGAAGGTAACTCCGGAGTCGTTGTACGAGGCTCAATTGGGGTTGCGATTAGGGAATGTGCCGGATTGGGTGAGATCGGTGCGGAAGGATTGGGAGAAGGTGAAGGCTCTGGAGTTGCCGCCTTACGTGGCAGCGGATATTGAGAAGCACGATTTGTATGAGGAGGAGTTTTCCTTGGCAGATCTGTTGAAAGATTGGCAGGAGCAGATGGGGAAGCAGGAGCTGGGGTGGGGGGTGCCGATCGAACTTCCAGCTTCTGTTCCTGAGGTGAAATGGAAGAGGGACTATGTTCTGTTGCGGACGGTTTTGCAGGCGATGGCGACCTATGCGAATCCGATCGGAACAAAGGAGGAGACCGTTCCACAGATGAAGCCAAATGTGGAGGTAAAGTCGGGAGAAGTAGTCATTCAGATGCCGATGCAGTCGGATGCAAAGGCACAGAAGAAGAATCAAGACGCATTGCGGGTGGCCAAGGAGTTAGCTCCGGCCTGTAAAGGGGTGTTGGTGTCGGACCGGACGAGTTTGAAGTTAACCCTGAAACGTTAAACCTTCGGGAGGGAGTGGTGGCGAAGGGTCCACGTCTGGGAAGATTTGTTTTTCAGAGTCCAGTGGCCTGCTTTGGATTCTGAGAGTTCCCAACTGTCCAATGGGGAGGTGATGGGAGCGACGGCGTGGAGGGCAACCAGGCATCCGTTTCCTGTGTTGAGTTTAGTTTGGAGATAAGGGGTGAGGCTGTTGGGGCCGTAGATTTGGGTACGGGGTTGTTTAGGTGCGGTGACGTGGCGGGAGTTGGCGTTTTCGAATCCGTTGATAGAACGGAGAACAGCGTGGTGGGTCGCATTTTTCCAGGAGATGGTTGGGAAGGACGAGGATTCCTTGAGATCAGACGATTTCTTGGATGCGAGGCTTTGGCCTCCGAGGAGAAGACGGGAGGATTTTTTGCACTGGTAGAGATGAAGGTGAAACTGCCAAGGTCCGTTCCACCACAGATGGGTTTCGATTTCGACGGAGTCTCCGAGATGGTAGGAGCAGGCCAGGTGATCTTTTTCGACGGCAAGGGAGCGGGTCTGCTGTCGTCCGTGCAGGGAACCATCCTCCATCTGGGCTGTGAGGGAGGAGTCGATCGGGTAAAGACCTTCGGGAAGCTGGACATCGAAGCCGACGCCGGTGCGGTAGAAGAGTTTGCCCCATTTATAGGGGCCGAAGACGGTATTGGAGGTGGAGATGGCAGTGCCTGCGTTGAGGAGTTCGATTTCGCCTTCGATCGAGCGAACGACCAGTTCGGCGGTGGGGATTGGGTGGGAAAAGTCGGAGTTTTCGGAAGGAAGCGGTTGTTCCGAGTCCTGCCAGAATGGGGATGAGGGGGGGAGAAGAAGTGGGGCGAGACCTTTGGCGGCCCAGTAGGGGGAGCCACCGCAGGAGTATCGTTCGGTGAGGGGGAGAAATTCATCGATCCAACCGAGGCTAAGGAGGCCTTGCGATTGAAAGATGGGTTGGCTCCAGAAAAAGTGGAGATTTTTTGAAGAAATTCGTCGGGCCAGGCCTGGGGGTACGGAGGAGGCGCCGCACATTTCGGCCAGAGCGAAGGGGGCGACAGCGTTGAAGCGGTAGGTGAGGGATCGGCCGAAGGGAACATTTTCACCGGAGGTGGCAAAGAAGTGGGCGTAGTCGGGAAGAAACTCGCGGGTGAAGTTCTGCCAGCGTTTGGTGCGGGTGGAATCGTTTTGGCCGAAGAGCCGTCCCCACCAGAGGCCGTAGTAGTGGAAAGCGTAGGCGTTGTAGTAGTCGACCGTTTGGTTGGATCCGTCGCGAAACCATCCTTTGCCGATGGCCATGGTTTCGAGCGTATCGAACCATTGGTTGATCTGAGGGGAGTCGGTTTTTTGACCAAAGCCTTCTTTATCCAGGAAGGAAAGGGTGAGGACGCCGAAGAAGAGGTGATTGTTGGGGTGGAGTTTAGTGCCGCGAACGGAGGCGAACCATCGGGCGACCTGCTCTTTTTCTTTTTGGGACAAGGGATCCCATAGAAATTCTCGGGCGATTTCTAGGGCTAAGACGAGGGCGGCCATTTCGACGGTGTGTTGGTGATGGTCTTGGGTGGGACCCCAGTATTCTGGTGAGGAGGGGTTGGTCCCGAGAAGGAGGGCTTGGCGGACCCAATCGGCAATCGTTTTACGCGAGAGGGATTCGGGTGCTGCGGCGGGGAAGGTGGTGGGGGTGGCTTGAAGCCAGTGGGCGGCCCAGAGGCAGGGGCGGGAGAAGGATTCGAGGCGATCAGCTTGAGGACTGTGGCTACTTGGTTTTCCGAGGATGGGCAGGTCGGCCTTGCCCGGTTTCATTAGTTTGGCCAAGGGGCGGAGTCCCTCTTCGGCCACGCGGAGCCAGTCGAAATATCCCCAGGATGGATCTGGGGAAGTTTCGGTTTTTTTTACCACCACTTCTCCTTTTGGCAGGCGGTGAGGGCGTCCTGAATCGGAGTGAGATAGGGATGCCACATTTTTTCCCATTCGAGCGATACGGCTCCGTCAAAGTTGTCCTTACGGAGGAGGTCGAGAACTTGGCGGGCGGGCATTTCGCCGGTTCCGGGCAGGACATAGGTGTAGGGGTGGCGGGCGGAGGGTTGGAGGATGCTGTCCTTGATGTGGACGTGGCGGGTGTGGGGCTTGAGATGTTTCCAACTATCGGCGGGTGTTTCTCCAGCGAGGCGCCAGGTGTGGTGGGAGTCCCAGATGATCGGATGGGTGCGGCCGAGGAGTTCGAAAAGCTTGAGGAGGGGAGGTGAGGCGGAGAAGGCGTCGTGGGTTTCGATGAGGATTTCGACCTGCCAGCTGTTTTTCTTTTTTTGTTCCTGCCACCAGTTCAGGACTTCCACGGCTTGGCGGTAGTTTTCGTCTGTGAGGGGGGTGCCCCAGGTGCCGCCTCCGAAGATGCGAAGGTAGGGAGTGCCGATCTGCTCGGCGAGTTGGGCAAAGGAGAGAAGAGTGGTGCGCCCGGCTTCGGTGTCGCCGACGAGTTTAAAGGAGGTGCCGAGGACGCGGGCGGGATGGCTGGCAAGGGAAGTGCGGATAGCGGGGAGGCCACCGGGTTGTTCGGGGAGATAGGTGGGGAGATCGATCCGGTTTTCGAGAGAGCGGAGTTCGAGGCAGTCGATGGAGAAATGGTCGGCGAGGGCTAGGACTTGGGGAAGATTGAGCTCCGTGCATCCCATTGTAGAAAAGCAGCTGAGAAAGGGGCGAGGGTTACGTGGCGCGGTCATAGACATCGAGGGTAATCAAAGATTGAAGAGGTTTGCCCTGAAGGAAGCTCTGGAGATTCTCGATGGCGAAAGAGGCGGTATCTTGACGGCGGTCCTTGGTGGGGCCGGCGATATGGGGAAGGAGGGCGATGTTGGAGAGACCGCGGAGGGGGGAGTCTTTGGGAAGGGGTTCGGTTTCGTAAACATCGAGGCCGATTTGGAGGTCGGACACGCGTTCACGGGCAACACGGATCAGGGCGGCTTCGTCGACGACGGCGCCACGACCGATGTTGATGAAAGTGCCGCCGGGGCGGATCGAGCGAAGGAGTTTTTCGGTCACGATATGGTGATTTTTTTCGGTGTAGGGGGCGAGTTCGACAATGATGTCGTGTTGGGTGAAAAGGTTTTCGAGGGAGGTTGAGCGGGTGACGCCATATTTCTGAAAGACGGCATCTGGGACGCTGGGGGAGAAGGCGGAGATGGAGACACCGAAAGGACGGAGGAGGGGGATTAGTTCTTGGGCGATAGCGCCGAAACCGTGGAGGCCGATGCTTCGACAGAAGAGGCTTTGGGTAACGGTTTTCATGCCGTCTTTCCAGGCTCCGTCTCGGTGCATGGCGACGTTCCAGTGAGCGGAACGGCGCATGGCGGAGAGAATGAGGAGGAGACCGCATTCGGAGATGGTGCGGCTGACCGAGTTGCCCCAGTTGGTCACTTGTAGACCTTTTTCGATGAGAGTGCGGGGGACTAATTTGCGGACGCTACCTGCGAGATAGGCGACGTAGCGGAGTTGGCCTGGACCTCCGACGGGAAGATGGGAGGGAAGAGGGGGGCAACCCCAAGCGCAGAGAAGGGCTTCAGCTTTTGAATCGACGATCTGTTTCGGCCAACTGGCGGGATCGGCTAGGGGAAGAGGAAGCAGTGCTTGGCGCAGGGAAAGGGAATCGAGATTTGCCTGTACTGAGCTAGGTAAAAAATCATCCCGCTCGGCTTGAGTGAGGGCAGTAAGGACAACTGGAGCAGACATCACGAGAACCTATGGGAAAAAGTGAGGTGAATCACGCAAAAGTAATATTGCGAATCGAAGTTCATTTATATCTTAGAGTGGGGAGGGGATAGAGAAATTAATAAAAAATGTTTTACCCGTTATCCAAGTGTATCTTTTTCGTATAAAATAAGGTACGCTTGTACATGAAAAAATTCCTATTAACTCTCTGTTTTGGATTGCTACTTTGTCATTTGGGAGTTCAAGGGGCGACGCAGCGTCCGAATGTTCTTTTTATTGCAGTGGATGATCTGAAACCTGTCCTGGGCTGTTACGGAGATAAGCTGGCGAAGACCCCGAACATGGACAAGTTAGCGGCGCGCGGGATGTTGTTTGAAAAGGCGTATGTGAATCAGGCGGTGTGTGCGCCTTCGCGCAACTCTTTGATGCTGGGCATCCGACCTCAAACGATGGGGCTTTATGATTTGAAGACCTATTTCCGCGATATTCCGCCTTATTCCAACGCCGTCACCATGGGTCAGACCTTCATGAAAAATGGGTATGTAGCCCAATCGCTAGGAAAAATTTACCATGCGAGTTTGAACGACAAGGCTTCTTGGTCGATTCCGAGTTGGGAAGCTAAGGGCGAGACCTATGCCATCGAGGAAAACCGCTCTCCTATGGGAGAAAAAAAAGGAACTACGACTGAGGCCGGGGAAGTTGAAGACAATTACTATGCTGATGGAAAAATTGCGGATGAAGCCGTGGTGCGCCTGAAGCAGTTCAAGGCAAAGCCTGAGCAACCGTTTCTCATGATGGTGGGCTTTCACAAGCCTCATCTGCCCTTTGTGGCTCCCAAAAAATATTGGGATCAGTTTAAGCCCGAGCAATTTTCTTTGCCAGAGTTTCGGACGGCTCCTGAGGGTTCGCCCGCCTATGCTCTCGGAGAGTCGGGAGAGATCATGCAGTATCAGAAGTTGCCGGTGGATAAATTACCGTTCCCAGATGATTTCGCCCGCCACTTGATTCACGGATATTATGCGGCGACGAGCTATACCGATGCGCAGATTGGAAAAGTGATCGCGGCACTGGACGAGCTGGGTATGGCAGAGAATACGATCATTGTTCTTTGGGGGGATCACGGTTGGCATCTGGGAGATCACGGGAAATGGTGCAAACACACCAACTACGAGGAGGCGACTCGGATTCCGATTTTGATCAGCGGTCCTGAGATTAAACCGGGTCAACGCACCTCTGCCCTGATCGAAACGGTTGATCTCTATCCCACTCTGTTGGAGTTGACTGGGCAGTCTACTCCGGAGACCGGAATTCCAGGAATGGGTTTGGATGGGAAAAGCGTGGTACCGATTTTGAAGGATCCGAAAGCGAAGGTGAACGACTATGTGTTTCATGCGTATCCGCGAGCAGAAAAAACGGATGATACGAAGAGGAAACTGATCGGAAGGGCAGTGAGGAATGATCGATATCGTCTGGTCGAGTGGAAAGAGCCTAACGATCCGGCAGAGAAAGCGGCCATCGAGCTGTACGACTATCAGACCGATCCGCTGGAGAAAAAGAATCTGGCCAAAGAGAATCCTGATTTAGTCGCCCAGCTTCGAGCTGTTTTGGCTAAACTCCCCGAGGCCAAACCCCAAATGGGTGGTGAAGGCGCCCCCGAATCAGGGTACGAAAAGAAGGCTAAGAAAAAGAAGAAGGATAAGGCAGGGGACGGCGAGTAAAACAAAGAGGATCATTCATGAAAAAATGTTTATCTGTCTTATTGGTCTTGGGTTTGGGATGCCTTGCACAGGCTGTGGAAACCGCCACTCCAAAAGCGACAGGGGCGAATAAGCCGAACATCATTTTCATTCTATCGGATGACTTAGGGGCCGATATCCTGAGCTGTTTCGGTTCGGATCAGTACAAGACACCCAACCTGGATGCGTTAGCGGCAGGGGGAACGAAGTTTACCCATACTTACGCCGCGCCACTTTGTGGTCCTTCTCGTGCGCTGATTTTGACAGGACGATATGCGTTTCGCACGGGTGCAGTGAATCAGGACAAGACGGGAGTGTTTACTCCTCAACAAGAGACCATGATGCCGAAAATCCTCAAGGAAGCGGGCTATGTCTCAGCCTCCTTCGGGAAGTGGGGACAACTGCCCCTCATGCCCTCGGATTTCGGTTTCGATGAATATCTGACCTTTAAGGGGAGCGGCATCTATTGGAACACTCAGCCTAAGGGGAAGGATTATACCCTCAACGGGAAACTGGTGGAGCTCAAGGATAAGGAGTACATGCCCGATTTGCTGCAGAAGCAGGTGGTCGACTTTATCACCCGCAACCAGGACAGACCTTTTTATCTCTACTATTCAATGTCCCATATCCATGCGGACATTCTTCCGACCCCCGATAGTAAAGAGGGGGCCACTGATAAGGAGCTGTACGCAGATAACATTGTTTACCACGACAAGTTGATCGGGCAGCTGATTGCGGAGTTGGAAAAGCTAAAATTACGGGAGAAGACGCTGATTGTTTATGTTGGCGACAATGGAACGGCTAAAGGCGGGGCGGCGATTTCCACGGTGGGCGGGAAAAAGATTAATGGATCGAAGGGGTCGATGCTGGAAGGGGGAAGTTTGGTTCCGATGATCGTGAACTGGCCTGGCACCACTCCAACTGGCCAAGTGTGTCCGGATATGATCGATTTTTCGGATTACGTACCCACGTTTGCGGCAGTCGCAGGAGCCAAACTTCCTGAAAATGTGATCATCGACGGTCACAGTTTCCTGCCTCAGATCAAAGGTGAGAAGGGGACGCCCCGCGAGTGGGCCTATGTGCAGTTGGCTCGGATGTGGTATGTGCGAGACATGAACTGGAAGTTGAATGAAAAAGGTGAGTTGTACGACATGAGTGGCGCTCCGTTTGAGGAGAAGCTTGTGTCTGCGGACAGAACCGATCCCGTGGCGGTAGCGGAACGGGCCAAACTCCAAGCAGCCCTGGACAAATTAAATCCTGCTGGCGGGATCCTCGATGACGGTGATGGGACGGGTCGGCACGGCGGGAAAAAAGAAAAAAAGAAGAGTAAGAAAGAGACAGCCGAGCCTGCTGAATAAACTGAATTCTTCGGTTAATTTTCCGAGATGATACGTCCCAAGTTATTTTACGCTCTTTTCCTTCTGGGAGTGTGCCCTTGGGGTGTGCAGGCAGAGGAGGCGCTTTTTCAGGATGATTTCTCGGGGGATCTTTCCCGTTGGGTGGTGGAGCAGACTCCGAGTGGCAAAACGCAGGTTATCGACGGGGAGTTGGATATTGATGATGCTCCTGGGTCGGAGGACAAGGGTGGGTGCACAGTTTGGTTTAAGGAGAAGATGTCGGGACCGATCCGAATTTCTTATGATGCCACCATGGTACAAAAGGGGGGTCCGAACGATAGGATCAGCGATCTGAACTGCTTCTGGATGGCGAGTGATCCTAAAAACCCTGATAACCTTTTTGTCGGATCGAAAGGGCGGAGTGGAGCTTTTAAGAAGTATGATCCACTAAGGACCTACTACGTGGGCTACGGGGCGAACGAGAATGCGACGACTCGTTTTCGAAGGTATCCGCGTCCGAGGGATGACAAAGCCTTGAAACCAGAATTCGACTTGAGCGATGGCAAATACATGAATGTTGGTAATAAAACGATAAAGATTGAGTTGGTTGCAGATGGGCAGAAGATTCAGTTTCTGCGGGATGGGGAGTTGATTTTTACCTTTGAGGATCCAGACCCGCTGCGCGAGGGATGGTTTGGATTTCGGACTACTCGGAGCCATATTCGTTTTGACAATTTCAAGGTAACCCGAATCCCAGCCCAAGGAGAAAAGAAATGAATAAAACCATCCTCGCAATACTTCTGCTTAGTTTTTCAAGCTTATGGGCTAGGGATATTCCTGTGCCAAATGTTGCGGCCCTATCTGGTGCTTTAGGTTCAGCTGGTCCAGGAGATGTCCTCGTTTTGGCCAAGGGAAGCTGGTTGGATGCGGTGATCAAAGTGGAACGTGGTGGTTCAGAGCAAAACCCGTTGACGATTCGAGCCGAGAGTCCTGGGGAGACGATTTTGGCGGGGGGATCTCAGCTAGAAATCAATGCCCCTTACGTGTTGGTGGACGGCCTTTACTTTTTTAAGGGAGTGATCGAATCGGAAAAATTTTCTGTGATTCATTTCAAATCCCACCATGGGACGGTGCGCAACTGCGCCATTGTGGATTACAATCCACCTGAGTTCGAGGATGAGTACTACTGGGCGTATTTTAGCGGGGATAACAATCTTCTGGAAAAATGTTACTTCAAGGGAAAGAACAACATGCATCCTCTTTTGGGTAATGCGATTGATGGGAGTCGAACGAACACCGTACGGAGCTGTTATTTTAAGAATATTCCCTACGAAGATGGTAATGGGCGGGAGATCTTGCGGATGTGGGGCCCTGGTAAATTCGATCCGAAAGATAAGGATGGAGCTTTCTGCGTAGTGGAAGGAAATCTCTTTGAAGGCGCGGATGGGGAAGGGACGGAAATCATTTCGTTGAAGTCCAACTACAATCAGGTTCTGAGTAATACGATTGTTGCCAGTCGCGGGTGCCTCAATATCCGGCAGGGCTCTCACAATCTGGTGAAGGGAAATGTTTTGCTGGGTAAGGGTGTGGTAGGGGCGCAGGGGTTGCGGATGTCAGGTTTCGATAACACGGTGGAAGGAAATTACGTTTCAGGTTGCGAATGGGGAATTCGGATTCAGACGGGTGAGTATACGGAATCGGCTTTGACCCCGAGCTACCAGGCGAACATGAAGGAAAAAAAGAGTAAAAAAGGGGAATCGACTGAGGTTAATGTGGCCAAGTATCCCCCAGTTCAGGACTTGGTGCTGGCGCGCAATGTTTCGCTCAATAATACGGGAGCAGATTTAGAGGTTGGCTTTGCCTACAAGCGGCATTGGCCTGAGAATCAGCTGGTCCTTTTGCCCGAGAATTGTCAGATCAAAGATAATCAATTTATTCGTTCTGCGGGTGGTGAATCGGTTATTGGCTCAGTGGCTGATACACAACCCCCTTTGGATAAGATTAAGCTGAAGCCGAATCATTTTGAGAACAATGTACTCATGGGTGGAACTTGTGCTTACTCACTTGCTTCCTCTGGATTTAAAAGTGAGGCGATTCCAGCTGGGTGGTCGGAGGAAAAAGAGCTGGCAAACTGGAAGCCCTTAACGCCGGATCAAGTCGGGCCTGAATGGGTCATCACCTTGCGTAAGGCTGGCCAATTCGCGGTGGAGGACGATCTGTCGTGCGCCCGGGCGCCTTCCGACAAGGCGGAGAAAAAGAAGAAAAAGAAGAAAAAAGATTAGGTTGGACGAATGCCGAGAGCGGCACGGACGGTCTGCTCGAAGGTTGCGGTTGGGTCGAGCATGGAAATCTCGACTCGAAGGAAGAGGACGGGGATATCGCGTGGAGGGAAGGGCGGAAAGCGGACGGAATCCTTTTCGGTGGTAATAAGGGCGAGGCCGCGACGAGCTCGGGTGCGGGTAAGGGCATTTTCGATTTCCGAAGCGTAGAAGCGATGATGATCGGCAAAGGATCGTTGATAGACAATCTCGGCTCCTAGTTTGACAAGGCCGGCAAAGAAGCTTTCAGGTACGGCTATACCCGCGAGGGCTCCGACGCGGAGTCCTTGGAGAAAGGCGAGGGGCTGTTTTTCTCCTGTCAGGACATTTTCTAGGTGAAGAGGATGATGGCTGCAGGGGTGGATGGGGGCGTGACGATTATGGCGGCGAATGCTTTTTTCGAGCTCCGCATGGTCGGTTCCAAGGCATTTGGTTAGGAGGATCAGATCGGCGCGACGTAGAGCATCGGGAGGCTCTCGAAGAACTCCGCGAGGTAAAACATGCTTATTGCCGAAAGGATTCTGTCGATCGACGAGAAGGAGGTTAAAGCGATCGCCAAGGCGGAGGTACTGGAAGCCGTCATCGAGAAGAAGGGTGTCAGCTCGGTAGTTTCGGATGGCGTAGCGGGCACTTTTGACTCGGTCGGAATCGACGAGCACGGCGACGCCGGGGAGATTGCGGGCGAGCATGAAGGGCTCGTCTCCTGCTTGGGCAGAATCGAGGAGGACCGAATTACCGTCCGAAACAACGCGGGGGGGAGAGGGGATCCGACCTGGAAGAAACTTATCGGCTAAACGGGTGAGGAGAGGTTTGGGGGCGCTTTTGTATCCACGACTGAGGATGGCGACGCGGCGGCCTGCTTCGTGGAGAGAGCGGGCAAGTTTCTCGACGACGGGAGTCTTGCCGGTGCCACCTACAGTGAGGTTGCCGACGCTGATGACCATGACGCCGACGGAGTATCGGCGGAAGACGGCATCTTGATAGAAGCGGGCGCGCAGACGCATGATCCCTGCATAAATAGTTGCGAGGAAGAGAAGGAATGGTTTAAGGAGGGAGGCGCGGCGGCCTGCCGCACGATCGAGGATGACATCGGTGGCAAACTGTTCGAGTGATTCGAGAGCCTTGATTGCCATGGAAGTAAGGTGGAGATTTTATGGTCAAAGGTTGAGAAAATTCGTTACCGCGCGGGTTGCCAACCTCAATAATCGACTCATACTCTTCTCTCTCTTGATCTCTTTATTCCTTAATCAGCTGGCAGTAGTAGGTGAGACAAAATGGCACACACGGAAGATTCTTACGTGACAAAATGCCTCACACCGCTATTTGTAAATAGAACAATATGTTGTCAATTAACAAATTACATTAATATAAATATGGCATAGATCTTGCAATAAAGTATACTACTATGGCAAAAATATTAGGAATTGATTTAGGAACGACTAACTCATGTATGTCGGTTATGGAAGCTGGGCAACCAGTGGTTCTAGAAAACTCGGAGGGAGCGCGCACCACTCCGTCTATTGTGGCTTTTACGAAGGGTGGGGAGCGGGTGGTGGGGCAGGCGGCTAAGCGGCAAGCGGTGACAAATCCTAAGAATACGATTTTTTCGGTTAAACGCCTGATTGGTCGTAAATTTGTTGAGGTGCAGGAAGAGACGAAGCGGTTGCCCTACAAAGTGGTGGCAGCGAAAAATGGGGATGCGCATGTCGAAGTGGAAGTGAAGGGGGAGAAAAAATCTTTTTCGCCCGAGGAAGTTTCCTCCTTTATTTTGGCCAAACTCAAGGCGGATGCGGAATCGAAGTTGGGGGAGAAGATCACCCAAGCGGTGATCACGGTACCTGCTTATTTCAACGATAGTCAACGTCAGGCGACGAAGGACGCGGGGAAAATTGCTGGGTTGGAAGTTTTGCGGATCATTAATGAGCCGACCGCAGCCTCTTTGGCCTACGGACTGGATAAGAAGAAGGATGAGAAGATTGCGGTTTATGATTTGGGCGGTGGGACTTTTGATATCTCGGTTTTGGATATTGGGGACGGGCTGTTCGAGGTGAAGGCGACGAATGGGGATACCCATTTGGGTGGAGACGATTGGGACATGGCGGTGATGGACTGGATTATTGCGGAGTTTAAAGCGGATGCTGGGATCGACTTGCATGGGCAGCCTGATGCCTTGCAGAGAATCCGAGAAGAGGCAGAGAAGGCGAAGATTGCTCTTTCTTCGGCGCAAGAGTACGAGATCAACCTGCCTTTTGTGACGGCGGATGCTTCTGGGCCGAAGCACATCGCGAAGAAACTGACCCGAGCAAAGCTGGAGCAGTTGACCGACAAGTTACGGGAACGGACGATTGGACCGGTAAACGCCTGTCTGAAGGATGCGGGCCTGGCATCCAAACAGATTGATGAGCTGGTTTTGGTGGGAGGAATGACGCGGATGCCCTCGATTATTGAGACTGCGCGCAAGTTGATTGGGAAAGAGCCGCACAAAGGGGTGAATCCCGATGAGGTGGTGGCAATTGGGGCGGCGATTCAAGGTGGTGTGTTGAAGGGTGATGTCCACGATGTGCTTCTCCTCGACGTAACCCCCTTGACCTTGGCAATTGAAACGGCGGGTGGAGTGGCGACTCCGATGATTCCAAGGAATACGACAGTGCCGACGAAAAAAACGAATGTGTTTAGCACGTACTCGGACAACCAGCCGGGGGTGGAAATTGTGATTTTGCAGGGGGAACGACCTCTTTCTCGCGATAACAAGAGGCTGGGCACCTTTCATTTGGACGGGATTCCGCCTGCCCCGCGTGGCGTGCCCCAAGTTGAGGTGACGTTTGACATCGATACCAACGGAATTCTGCAAGTTTCAGCGAAGGATCTGGGGTCGGGGAAAGAGCAGAAAATTTCGATTACTGGCTCGAGCGGTCTATCTAAAGAAGAGGTAGAGAAGCTGACGCGCGAAGCGAAGGAGCATGAGGCAGAAGATCTTAAGGCAAAGGAGAAGATTGAATCGCGGAACACAGCGGAGAACACTGCTTTTGCTGCTGAGAAGATGATGAAGGAGATGGGGGACAAGCTGGACGGGGCGAAGAAAAAGGAGATTGAGGAGGCGGCGGCCGCGGTGAAAGAAGCGGTGAAGAAGGATGACGAAGCCCGGATTAAGGAGACGGCAGAAAAGCTGAACACGCTGGTGCAAGCGGTGAGTTCTGATCTCTATCGTCAGGCTTCGGAAAAAGCGGCGGCAGGAAAAGAAGCAACTTCGGAACCGGGAAACTCGGGCGCGGCGGATCGCGGAACCCAACCTGAAAAGGGTGAGGGGGAAGTGATTGATGCCGAGTTCGAGATGGTTGACAAAAACAAGAAGGGCGGCCCAAAGCCGAGTTAACCCTGGGTCCCTCGGGACCTTGCCCATCCTTCAGACAAACCGAAACCTCAAAACCAAAGAAAGGAGTTCACCCAAGCTATGGCTAATGTGAATATCCGTCCTCTCGGCGATCGGGTGCTGGTGCATCCTCTCGAAGAGCAGGAAGTGAAAAAAGGCGGGATCATCATCCCCGATACCGCTAAAGAAAAACCCCAGGAGGGGAAAGTAGTCCAAGTTGGACCCGGAAAACGGGACGACGCGGGCAAACTCATCCCGATGGAAGTTAAAAAAGGGGACAAGGTCCTGTTTAGTAAATACGGCGGGACAGAAATTACCCTCGAAGGCGAAAAAATGCTGATCATGCGTGAGGATGATATCCTCGGCGTGGTGAGCTGAAGGAGGAAATGAATTATGGCAGCCAAACAAATCTTGTTTGACGAAGCCGCCCGGCACGCGCTTTTGCGCGGCGTGGAGAAGCTCTCCAAAGCCGTCAAAGCGACACTCGGACCGGCCGGTCGCAACGTGGTTCTCGATAAAAAGTTCGGATCTCCGACCATCACCAAAGACGGTGTGACGGTCGCGAAAGAGATCGAACTCGAGGATCCTTATGAAAATATCGGTGCCCAACTCGTCCGTGAAGTCGCCAGCAAAACTAGCGATATCGCGGGGGACGGCACTACTACCGCCACGGTTTTGGCGGAATCGATCTACCGGGAGGGTCTCAAGAATGTGACCGCCGGGGCGAATCCGACGGAGCTGAAGCGTGGAATCGATCGCGCGGTTGAAGCCATTGTGGAAGAGCTCGCGGCGATCAGCAAAAAAGTGAAGGACAAGGACGATATTCGCCAGGTCGCGACCGTCTCTGCCAACTGGGACAAAACAATCGGTGAAATTATCGCCGATGCTTTGGACAAGGTGGGCAAAGATGGCACGGTGACGGTGGAAGAAGCCAAATCGATTGAAACCTCTCTCGAAGTGGTTGAGGGGATGCAGTTCGATAAGGGTTATCTCTCTCCTTACTTTGTCACGAACCAAGAAGATCAAGAAGCATCCTTAGAAAATGCTTACATCCTCATTCACGAGAAAAAAATCTCGAGCTTGAAGGACATGTTGCCTCTCTTGGAAAAAGTAGCCAAATCGGGCAAACCTCTCTTGGTCATTGCGGAAGAAGTTGAGGGCGAAGCCCTGGCGACTTTGGTAGTGAACAAGCTGCGTGGGACTCTGCAAGTCTGTGCCGTCAAGGCGCCGGGCTTCGGAGATCGCCGCAAATCCATGCTGGAAGACATCGCTATCCTCACGGGTGGCAAGATGCTGAGCGAGGATCTGGGGATTAAGCTTGAGAATGTTACCTTGGAAGATCTCGGTCGCGTGAAGCGCGTGGTTGTGGACAAAGAGAACACCACCCTGATCGAAGGGGTGGGGAAAAGCTCTGACATCCAAGGCCGTGTCTCGCAGATCAAGAAACAGATCGAAGAGACAACCTCGGACTACGACAAAGAGAAACTGCAGGAACGTCTCGCGAAGCTCGCGGGCGGGGTGGCGGTTATCAATGTCGGTGCAGCAACCGAAACTGAGATGAAGGAAAAGAAGGCCCGCGTAGAGGACGCATTGCATGCGACTCGTGCGGCCGTGGAAGAAGGCATCGTCCCCGGAGGGGGCGTGGCATTGATTCGCGGTCAAAAGGCCATCGAGAGTCTCAAACTCAAAGGGGATCAGGCGATTGGGGCGGAGATTATCCGTCGCGCCGTCGAACAACCTTTGCGTACTTTGGCGGATAACGCCGGAGTGGAGGGCTCGATTGTGGTCCAAGAAGTGAAAAGTCGGAAAGGCGCTGAGGGCTACAATGTGGCCACCGGTGAATATGTTGATCTCGTCAAAGCTGGCGTGGTTGACCCGACCAAAGTCACTCGGTCCGCTCTGCAGAACGCCGCATCCATCGCGGGTCTGCTCCTAACCACCGAAGCGGTGGTGACGGAGTTGCCCGAGAAGGAAAAGGCACCGGCACCCGCGGGTGGCGGTCACGGCGGAGGGATGGACTACTAATCCATTCGCAAGAATTTCCCTCGGGGTACGTCCCCCGAGGGGAGCTGAAGAGGGCGCGGTTCCGAAAGGAGCCGCGCCTTTTCGGCTTTCTAAGGCTCGAGAGGGGATTGAGAATAAGAGCGTGGGTATGATCACGATTGAACGCCTCTATATTTCCCCTGAACACAATTACTTAGGGCATAAGAGTCAACCTGCGGGAACCCAACCTCATTTTGAAGTGTCCGAGATCGCCTGTGTGGCAGGGAGTGGAATTCGAGAGGATCGTTACTTTGATCATCAACCCGATTACAAAGGCCAGATTACCTTTTTTTCCTCGGAAGTGTTTGATCTTATGAAAAGAGAGCTCGGTTTGGATTCAGCCGATGCAGGGAGTAGTCGTCGTAATGTACTGATTTCGGGGGTGGATCTAAATCAGTGGATTGGAAAAGAGTTCGAGCTCCAGGGAGTTCGTTTCTTTGGAGTGGAAGAGTGCCGTCCTTGTGCATGGATGGATCAGGCCTTCACTCCCGGGACTCATTCGTGGCTCATGGGGCGTGGCGGCTTGCGAGCGAGAATCCTGACCGATGGCATCCTTAAGCTTGGCTAAAGGTAATTCAGTCTTTTGATGTAATGTTCCGTACGCTTTGCGGAAAAGCGAATGGCTAACCTGCTTGGGTTAAGCTAAAGAAAGAATGATGTACTTTAAGAATATCCAAAGAGTGCTGATGGGAGTGTTGCTGGTCTTGGCAGGTTGTTCGGGAGGGAAGAGTGATAAGATTATTGCAGTGGCAGTTTCTCCATCGTCCCCTCCGATGCTTTTTAGTGAGCAGGGCAAGATCCAAGGTGCGGACCTAGATCTCTTTGAGGGTTACGCCCAGTCGCGTGGTTGTAATTTTAAAATCACACCCTACGACTGGCAAGGCATGCTGGGAGCTGTCTCCAGTGGACAAGCTGAGGTGGCGTTTTCTGGAATCTCGATTACGGAAAAGCGAAAAGAGGCGATGGATTTCTCGCAACCGTACTACGACAACGCTTGGCATCTGGTCTGCTTAAAGAGTCGAAAGATAAAGATTACCGACTTAGCTCAGCTCAAGGCCTACTCGATTGGGTATCCACGCGGAATGGCCTACAACGATCTGATTAAAAACGAATTAGAACCTAAGGGGTACTACTCCTTAGATCGGGTTAAGCTGTACCCCTCCTACAGCGAAGCCATTACCGACCTGCAAAACGGCAATCTCGACTTGGCTTTCGTAGAAGAGCCCGTTCTGGCGAACTATGTGCATAAGCTGAAGCTTCCGCTAGAAAGCGCCTATGTTTTTAAGGGGTTTGATCGATTGGGTTTCGCCTTTGCCAAAGGATCGAAGCGAAGAGATGACTTTGATGCGTACCTGAAAGATTTGGGGCCCGAAAAGGTGAAAGCGATTCTGGATCGTTGGATGAAGTAGTCTTGGAGATCGTGCTTCATTGAACTTCTTTGAGCTGGTTGCGCAGTTAGCGCAGGGTCTGGTTTCGACTGTGGTGGTAACCCTCGTCTGTAGTGGAACTGGCATGGCGGTAGGGTTAACGGTGGCGGGGTTACGGCGGATGGGTTATGCGCATCTGGTGCCCTTCCTAGATGGTTTTACCTATATTTTCCGAGGGGTTCCAGTTCTAGTACTGCTTTTTCTTGTGTACTTCGGTTTGCCCAGCGTGGGCATCAAAGTAGGTCCGCTGTTGGCGATGGCTCTGAGCTTAGGATTGATTGCGGGAGCATATCTGGCGGAGGTTTTTCGTGGGGCCTTGGACTCGGTCGAAGCTTCCGAAATTCTTGCGGCCGAAGCGATGGGTATGAGTCGATTCCAGATTTTGACTAGTATTGAATTTCCTCAGATGTTGCGTCTGGCTGTGCCAGGAATGATCAATGAGTTTACCTCCATCCTGAAGTACTCCCCTTTTGCCTACACGGTGGGAATCGCTGAAATCACTAAGCAGGCGATGACCCTGACGGCGACGACTCTTCGTGGGATCGAGATTTATCTTGCGGTGGGTGTTTTGTACTTCCTTATTTATCGGATTCTTTTGGCAGGAGTTCATTTCTTGGAGAAGCGTTATCAAGTTCCTGGATTGGGGACGACCTAGATGGCACTCATCAAAATTCGAGATCTGGTCAAGAAATTCGGTGCTCATACCGTTTTGGACGGAGTGAATCTTGATCTGCAAAAGGGGGAGATGAAGGTGGTGATGGGACCTTCGGGATGTGGCAAATCGACATTGCTGCGTTGCATCAATCGTCTGGTTGAACCGACGTCTGGGACGATTCTTGTTCGCGATCAAGATATTATGGGAGCTGAGGTGGATGTTCGTGCTCTGCGACAAAGCATCGGATTTGTTTTTCAGCAGTTTGCCCTGTACCGCCATTTAACCGTCTTGGGTAATGTCATGCTGGGCCTAAGAAAACTTCGGGGAATGAGCCGTGCGGAGGCTGAGGCCCAAGCACTCTTTCAACTTAACCATCTTGAAATGGCTGCCCATCGAGATAAATATCCCTCACAAATCTCTGGAGGTCAGAAGCAGCGGGTAGCGATTGCACGGGCTTTGGCGATGGATCCTGCCGTGGTGGTATTTGATGAACCGACTTCGGCACTGGATCCTGTGATGGTCCGAGAAGTAGCCGACCTCTTTAACCGCCTAAATAGGGAAGGAGTCACTTTACTCTGCGTGACCCACGATCTGGCATTGGCGAGGCATATTGCCAATCGGGTCATTTTCTTAGATCAAGGAGTAATTCGAGCCGACGACACTTTGGAGAACTTAGCGAAGCATCACCCCAATGATCAGGTGAGGGTATTCTTCGGGGAAAAGGAGGGTCAATCGTGAACGGATGGAGTGGGTTTCAGCGGGACTTACTTGAGCAGATGCCCCTGATCTTGGCGGGTCTGCGTCAGACTTTGCAACTTACGGTGATCATCAGCGTAACTGGTTTTTTTTTCGGCTTGGTGGTTTTTTACTTTTCTAATAGCCCTTATCGATGGGTGCGTTCTTTGATTAGGGGTTATATCTCCTTTTTTATCGGTACTCCGCTGATTGTTCTTCTTTTCCTGATGTATTACGGATTACCCCAGTGGGGCCTGAAGTTATCCCCATTTCTGGTGGCGGTGATTGGGTTCACGATGAATGTGGCGGCTTACAATGCGGCGTATCTGACGACTGCTAGGAATGGGTTGGATCCGAGCGAGATTGAGTCGGCCCGGGCACAAGGATTCGGGCGCGGGCAGATCTTTCGATGGATCACGCTTCCCCAAGTCCTGCGCTTATCCGTACCGGCTTTAACGAATCAGTGTATCGGAAATCTGAAAGATAGTTCTGTGGCTTTTCTGATTCAGTACACCGAGTTCTTTGCTCGGATTCAGGAGTTGGCGGCAACTAACTTTCAGTTCTTTAAAGCCTATCTGTTGGCGGCGGCGGTGTATCTTGGCTTGGTCTCGATTCTCGTCCTGGTGGCGCGGCAGGTGGAGAAGTGGACTCGGCTGCCTGGTTTGGGAAGGTAAAAAGGGTTGAGACGTTCCGCTTATCGGAACGCGAAAAAGATGCCGAGGCCAACGAGTCCAGATTGAAAGATGAGTCCCGTGACGATGTTAAAAGGTTCTCTGCCTCGGTAGTGGCACTTTTCGTGTAGGCGATGGGCCGATTCAAGCCAGCGTGGCGGTTTCGGGAGCAGATCACGAAATCCTGAGATATAGTCGGGCAGAATGGAGCCGAAGGCTCCCGCAAGAAGTGTCCAGAATCCGGTGGATCCAATAAGGGGAGATGAGAGAAGCAGAAAAAAAACTCCTGCACCGAGGATCTGGTCGACACAAACCATCGGCAGGAGGCGTTGAAGTTTGGTGACGTGATTCGGAGAAGAGTGGACCCAGTGCCCGATACCCGCGTCGCCGTGGGGGATGGCATCGAGTATAAGGTGACTGAGAGCTCCTACGCAGAAAGCGGGGATGGGACCGCCAGGAATCCAGTGGGCGAGAGCCATTCCCACGGGGATATGGACGGGGGAAAACATGGGGTAGCTAGGTGCGAGCTTTGGTTAGGGCGGCGACGAAAGCGCGGACGCGGGCGGAATCGATCTTGCCATTCTTCTTGAGAGCTGTGCCGACAATGAATCCAGAGGCTTCTGGGAGGAAGGTAGGAAGAGATTCTAGAGTGGTGCCACTACCGATGAGGAGAGGGGCACGTGGGACGATCGAGTGGACGCGGCGAAGATGTTCAGGATCGGCAGACCAACCGGTCCCACCGCCAGTGACAATGAGGGCATCGGCACCGCCGCGTTCCCAGGCATCGCGAGACTCATCTTCCAAGGTATAGCCTGCGGCAAGCGGGGCGGAGTGTTTCACGTCGACATCGGCAAAGATGCGAATTTTCTCTGCGCCAATTTCACGACGGAACCGAAGAAGGTTCTCGGCGATTCCAGAAATGACCCCTTGATCTGCGACCCGGGCGCCAACGAGGACATTGACGCGGATAAACTGAGCTCCGACTGCGTGGGCAATCGCCATCGCCCCGACGCCGTCATTGCGTAGAAGGTTGATTCCGAGGGGTCTAGGGAAAAGGTCACGGGCTTCAGTGGCTAGGGAGGTGAGCGCGGCGACGGTGGCGGGGCTAGCGGAGCCTTGAGGAAAGGGGGTATCGCCGAAATTTTCGATGATGATGGCGTGAGCGCCGCCACGATGCAGAGCCCGAAGATCGCGGCGGAGGGCGGCACGGGCCTGGGAGAGATTTCCGGAGTAGTGAGGGGCGCCGGGTAGGGCCGGGAGGTGGACGACGCCAAGTAAAACCGGCTTTTTTTGAAAGAGGGGGAAGGAGGTCATAGGGCGGGTGGGGTGGGGCGTTCGACGTACTCGATGGCGCCGCCTGGGGCTTGAGCATAGACCGATTTCGTTCCGTCACGGTGGGTTTGAGCTTTGCCGTAAACGGAGGCGTCGGGCACGAGAAACCCAAGGTGTAGAGGGTGTTGGCCTTCGGTGACGAGGGCCAGGGAGGTATTCTCGAAATCGAGTTGTGCCCAGGTGGCATCCGCATATTTAACGCGACAAGCAAAGTGTTCAGTCCACCAGCGAACCGCGGCGGGCACATCGGTGACGGCCAATGCCACATGATCGAGACGGGAGGGTTTGGACATACTTCTAATTTGCCTCCAGAGGAGTTGAGTCAAAAGGGAATTATTAAACGAGGTTAGGAGGGAGGAGTTAGACTTGGGCAGTACGGGCTTGGACTGTGCGGTAGGTTTTATCTCCGACGATGGAGGTATTGATGATGACGAGAGGGGCGTGAGGAAGGATCAGTCCTTTGGCGAGGAGATCGCCGATGACATCGCGGATAAGAACTTCCCTTTCTTGGCGTTCAAAGGGAAGGCAGCGGGCGCGCACGCCATAGTGCAGTGCCAGTTGGCGAGCGAGGGCAACGGTGGGGGTGAAGGCATAGATGGGAGTAACTTTTGGGCGCAGGGCAGCGGCGACTCGGGCCATTCGTCCCGTGCGGGTGAAAAGAAGAATGCCTTGGGCTTCAAGTTGGTTGGCAAGATGGACTCCTGCGGAGACGACTCCATCAGCCTCTCCCTCGGTGTGAATGCCTTTTTCGTAGCCAATGGAGCCAGAGCGTTCGATACGGCGGGCAACTCGGTCGAGGACTTCGAGGCAGGCTCGTGGATACTTTCCGGTGGCGGTCTCCCCTGAGAGCATGATGGCATCGGCGCCTTCAAAGACGGCATTAGCGACGTCGGTGATTTCTGCGCGGGTGGGGAGGGGATTGGAGATCATACTTTCGAGCATGTGGGTGGCGACGATGACTGGCTTCATGGAGGCAATGCACTGTTTGAGGATTTTACGTTGAATGATGGGGAGTTCTTCGTAGGGGCACTCCACTCCGAGATCGCCGCGCGCGACCATGATGGCGTCGGCGGCGGAGACAATGCCGAGGATATTTTTAACGGCGGACTGATCTTCGATCTTGGCGATTATGCCGACATCCTTGGCCTTGTGCTGGGAAAGAAAATCCCGCAATGCGAGAACATCGGCGGGATCACGAACGAAAGATAAGGCGACCCAATCGATACCGATTTCGAGGCCTACTTTTAAATCGGCGGCATCTTTTTCGGTAATTGCGGGAAGATTGACGCGGACTCCGGGCAGGTTGATGTGTCGACGATCTCCTAGGACTCCTGCGGTTAAGACACGGCAGTGGAGAGAGGTGACATCTTTGCTGAGGACTTGAAGATGGAGGACGCCGTTATCGACGAGGAGTTTTTGTCCAGGTTCGAGATCATTCAGGAGATCGGGGTAGTTGACGGGAACGGCGGGCGCGGGGGCGTGTGGATCGACGCTGAGGATGAGAGTATCGCCGACTTTGAGGTGTCGGGGGGCTCCGATGGTGCCTGTGCGGATGGCGGGTCCTTGGGTATCGAGGAGGATGGAGATTTCCTTACCGCGAGTGGCGGCGAGAGTGCGAAGGGAAGGTGCGACCTTGCGGACAAAGTCGTGGCTGGCATGGGACATATTTAGGCGGAAGACATCGGCTCCGCCGTCGAGAAGTTGAGAGAGGGCGGAGGGATCGGTGTGTTGTGGTCCGAGGGTGGCGATGAGTTTGGTCCTGCGCGCGAAGGGCAGTTTCCATATAGGAATAGAAGTTGCGGAGATAGTTACCACCTCCCCTTTTAGCTTAATAATGGAATAAAAAGAAGACGAGGACGCAAAGTGTTCGGCACACTTAGATATATGTAAGGTAAAACACTATCCCGTAGATATTTATAGATGCTAATAAATTTAAATTAAAAGTTGCTATTAAGCGTTGGCAGGCGAATTATATTAGTTGCGAAGGCTTATGCAAACTTTTCAAAACATGATCGTGGATGCGTTGAAGAGTTCGGGCCACACGGTGGCTTTGGTGGATCGAGAATTACGAATTCGTTGGGCAACGGGAATTCAGAGGTCGTTGGTTGGGGCCCCTGTGCAGGTATTATGGAAGGGTGCGGTGGCAGCGCGAAACGAGATGAGCAAGGTGGTGCAAAATCTTGCGTCTGGCAACGGATGCAGTGCGGAGTATCGGCAGATTCAAGGAAAATTGCGGGGCAAGGGGTTTCGTTTACGAATCGACTTCATTCCTTTGCGAGATCCGACGGGAGCGGTTGAAGGGTTTGCGGCGGTTCGGCAAATGGCGAGTTCGGCGGCGGTCGGTTTCTCAGATGGGGTGGCGGAGGTCTACGAACTGCTTTTCGAGCTTAATGCGGATGAGTTTTCAGGGTTATTAGCCTCGTAGAGGCAAAGCTCGAGTTAAGCTCCAGGGAGTTCTTTTTCTAAGCGCTCGGCTATCCATTGTTTCATCATGGACTGATAGTTGAGGTAGCGCCGTGCGGCGAGGCGCTTGAGGCGGCTGAGCATACGGGGATCCATTCGCAAGGTAATCGAAGTGGAATCTTGGCCCTCGGTCAAAGAAAGAGAGCCGGCCATTAGAGCAGGATCCAATTGGTGGTTGGCCCAATAGGTTGCCTCTTCATTGGGATTGGGGAAAAAGGGAATTTCTTCCCATTTTCGAATGGTGGTGATGGCTGGGGTCAAAGGGATTCCTTTGCTTTTCGTTCGTAAAAATGGTCTTCGGCCTCGGTCATGGGTCGAGTGGCGATGGGTCGCATACGCCGCCCATCTGCGCTGTAGAGGGAGAAGAGGGATTTTCCAGCTAGGCTCTTGCCGAGGCAGAGGAAGCGAGAGTGCTCAGCTAGTGGCCCGCCGCCTGGAAGGATCCGCAGGCAGAAGGGGTCTTCAAAGCTTTCATGAACTTCCGTTTGGGAAACTTCAGGAGTGGAATAGAGAGACCAGTCAAAATCCATAAAATGGCTCGATTACCTTTCTGATTTGATGTTGCGAGTGCGGAGGGGCGGGTCAAGATTCTCAGTGATGGGCATACAACTTTCTTGGGAGAAACTTCCGGCTTGGCGGGAGGAGGCAAAGGCGCGCGGGGTCAAGGTCGTGGCCACGAATGGATGCTTTGACCTTTTGCACGTGGGGCATGTCCGTTTTTTGCAGGAAGCGCGAGCGCAGGGAGATGTGCTGGTGGTGGGGATCAATGGGGACAGCAGTGTGCGAGAGTTGAAGGGAGAAGGGAGGCCGGTCAACCCTGAGGGGGACCGAGCGGAAGTAGTGGCAGGACTGGCGGGGGTAGATGCGGTGGTGGTTTTTTCGGAAAAGAGAGCGACTCGGTTCTTAGACACTGTGAGGCCCGATATTTATGTGAAAGGTGGGGATTACCAAGCGGAGCAGTTGGATCAAGATGAACTGGCGGCGGTAAAAAATGGGGGGGGTATAGTGAAGGTGCTGCCATTGACTCCTGGGCGCTCGACCACCGCCGTTCTGCAGAAGCTGAAGAAGTGAGAGGGTTGCGGTTGGGGGTTTTGGGGTCAGGGCAAGGGAGTAACTTTGTGGCGTTGGCTAGGGCGATCGAGCGGGACAAGATTCCGGCTGAAATTGTTTGGGTGGGGAGTGATCGGGCGGAGGCGAAAATACTCGAGCATGCGAAGAAGTTGAATCTGCCGAGGGTAGTTTGTCGAAAGAGCAACTTTCGCACGAAGCTAGAGCCGGAGATCGAGGAGGAGTTGGCTTTGGCGTTGGAGAAGGCGAGGGTGGATCTGCTGGTTTTAGCTGGCTACATGCGGGTGGTTAAAGATCCGCTTTTGCGCAAATTTGGAGGTAGAATTATTAATATCCATCCCTCCCTTCTTCCTGCTTTTCCTGGGCTACGGGCTTGGGAGCAGGCGCGGATGGCGGGAGTGAAAGAGGCGGGGTGCACAGTGCACTGGGTCAATTCCCAGGTGGATGGTGGGGAGATTTTGCGACAGGAAACGATACCAGTCTTGGCGGGGGATAGTGCGGATTCGTTGCATGGGCGAATTCAAGAGGCGGAGCATTTGTGTCTTCCTCAAGTGGTGCGAGGGCTGGCGGAGGGGAAGATTCCTTGGGCAGAGGACCCAAGGAAATAGACGCTGCCGGCCCTGGATTCGAACCAGGAACAGCCAGATCCAAAGTCTGGTGTGCTACCATTGCACCAGCCGGCAAACAGAGAAAGAGTAGTCGATCTTTAAAAATAATTCGAGCAGACATTTGGATGGAGATAGTTCTGCCGAGCCGTGCGCCGAGATCAAGCGAGGGCAGAGGAATCTAAAAACAGGGAGTGATCGGGAGAGTGTGGGAAGATTAAGCAGTCAGAGCGGGCAAGCCGGCTTTAGTGCGGATCGGATTGAGGGCGAGGTTACCGAGGCGGATGGCTTCCTCAGTCGTGGCGGCGCGAATGGTTAAGTGACCCATTTTACGGCCAGGTCGGGCGACTGATTTTCCGTAGAGATGAAGGACAGTCCCAGGAAGGGCGAAGAGGGGAGACCAGTCAGGCTCTCCTTGGACCCAAAGATCCCCGAGGAGATTGAACATGACTGCGGGACAAAGGGGTGTGACGAGTCCGAGGGGCAAGCCACAGACGGCTCGGATCTGCTGTTCGAACTGGCTGGTGTGGCAGGTCTCGGCGGTAAGATGGCCTGAGTTGTGGACGCGGGGGGCGAGTTCGTTGACGAGAAGTTTTCCATCGGCGAGTTCAAAGAGTTCGACGCCGAGGAGGCCGACCAGTTTGAGTTGATCGGCAATCTGGGAGGCAAGGGAGAGGGCTGCTGTGGCGGTGGTGGCGGAAGTGCGGGCAGGGAATATGGTGCGTTCCAAAACACCTTCTTGGTGGCGGTTCTCGAAAGGCGGGAAAGGCACAGAAAGACCGGTGGCTTGGCGGGCGATGAGGACCGATAGTTCTCGGACAAAAGGAACGTGCTCTTCGAGAACAGCTCGGGGAACATTGATTTGGGACCAGGCTTGTTGGGGGTTGGCGGAGGGCTCGAGGGGAAGCTGCCCTTTGCCATCGTAGCCAAATGCGGAGGATTTGAGACGGGTTTTACCAGGAAATCTGGTGAGGGCGGAAGCAAGTTCGTTGGCGGAGGCGACAATTTCGAAGCGAGGGCTGGGGAAGTTATATTTCTTGAGGAATTCACGTTCCCGTTCGCGGTGCTGGCATAGGTGAAGGACTTCGGGGTCAGGAAAGACGGGACGAATCGAAGCGATTTGGCGAAGTGATTCGACGGGGATATTTTCAAATTCGTAGGTTACGACATCACTGGCCTCGGCTAGGCGGCGGAGCGCTTTAGAATCATCGAATGGAGCGGTTAGGGCGACATCGGCAACGGGAGCAGCTGGGCAAGCGAGTTCGGGGTCGAGAACGGCGATGCGGTAACCAAGACGGCGAGCGGTGAGGGCGAGCATGCGCCCGAGTTGACCCCCGCCGACGATGCCGATGGTTTTGCCTGGAGGAATCACGGGAAGTGTTGAAGAAGTGCGATGGCGAAGCGAGCGGCGGCGATGGCTCCTTTTTTTCCGATGGGAAAAGTAGCGACGGGGATTCCTGCTGGCATTTGGGCTATGGAGAGGAGGGAGTCGAGTCCGCGGAGGGCTTTGCCAGCGATGGGAATTCCGAGGACGGGAAGGGGGGTGAGGGCCGCAACCATACCTGGGAGATGGGCGGCACCGCCGGCGCCTGCGAGGATCATTCTTAGGCCACGTTTTTCAGCGGAGCTTGCGTAGGTGAAAAGACGCTGGGGAGTTCGATGGGCGCTGACCACGCGGACCTCGGTGGGGATGCCTGCTTGCCGGAAAAGATTTAGGGCGGGCCGGAGAGTGAGCCAGTCGGAGCGACTGCCCATAAGGATGGCGACGAGTGGGTTCTTACCTTTCAAGATGGGAAAGCCTAAAAACAATTGGGCTGAAATAGAAGCAGTTTGGGATGGTTGTATTTTATTTTGTGGGGGAAGAGGAGGAGTTAGCCATAGCATGGCCCGCGATCCATCCGGTGGTCCAAGCGGATTGAAAGTTAAAGCCACCAGTGAGGCCATCGATATCGAGGGCTTCCCCTGCGAAATAAAGGCCAGGAACTAGACGACTTTCCATTGTTTTGAAATCAACCTCGTTGAGGGGGATTCCTCCGCTGGTCACGAACTCCTCCTTATTCATGCTTTTCCCGGTGACGAGGAGTTGGGTGGAGGTGAGGATCCGCGCGATCTGAAGGGCGGTTTCGCGGTTTAATTTAGACCAGCGGTGTTCTTCGGTGATGCCAGCGTGAAGCAGGAGTTTCTCCCATAGTCGAAGGGGGAGCGGGCTCCAGCGGGAGCGCAGGACCATTTGGGCTCCGATAGTTTCGCGACGAACTTGGATTTCGCTCAGGATATCGGTAGAGGAAGATGCAGGGAGCCAGTTGAGATGGAGGGGAAAATGATAATTTAGTTCATGGAGGGGGCGGGCTCCCCAAGAGGAGAGGCGAAGGATGGCCGGGCCACTCAGTCCTGAGTGTGTAAAGAGGAGGGGGCCACATTCTTTGAGATCGGTGTGAGGGACTGAGACTTCGACCGATTCAACGGAAACGCCTGCTAATTCTCGAAGCCAGGGAGCGTCGACGTGGAAGGTGAAGAGGGAGGGGACGGGAGGAGTAAGGGTGTGGCCGAGGCTTGAGGGGGGATGAGACTCGGGCCGGCATCCACCAGCGGCCCAAAGAAAGCGATCGCACTCCATGAGTGAGCCGTTCGTGAGATGCAAGATGAAGCCACCAGCGGAAGAATTCTTGACGGAGGCAACACCAGTTCCGGTAAGAATTTTGACTCCAGCTTGGCGAGCAGAGCTGGTTAGACAGTCGATGATGGTTTGGGAGGAGTCGGTGATGGGGAATACTCGTCCATCGTGTTCGGTTTTAAGAAAGACATTGCGTGATTGGAACCAGTCGATGGTTTCGGTGGGACCGAAGCGGGTGAGGGGTCCGATGAGAGTGCGGCCGCCACGGGGGTAGCGGGTGGAGAGTTCCCTTGGATCGAAGCAGGCGTGGGTTACGTTGCAACGTCCACCGCCTGAGATACCGACTTTGGCAAGAAGATGGGTTCCTTTTTCGAGAAGGACGACTTGGGCATTGGGATTGGCCTCGGCAGCGGTGATTGCGGCAAAAAAACCTGAGGCTCCTCCACCCGCGATGAGAATGCGCGGTGCGTTCATGAGTTTTCGAGAGCCCAATCCACGGCCTGAGGAAGGGAGTGGGAACCATCGCCGCCGAGATTGGCATCGATGGTCTCGAGTCGGCGAATGAGATCGAGAACATCTTTGCGATCCATGGGACCGCCAGCGGCAGGGCAGAAGTGGGTGCGGCAGCCGAAGGGACGCGATTCATAGATGAGGCACTTCTGGGTCTTGGGTTGGAGAAAGGGGCAGGAACCGTCGGTGGGTTCTGGCAGAGTTTTTCGACCTGAGGCACGAAAACCATGAGCGGCGAGGAGGGCCTCGCCGCGGGTAAGGTGGGGGGTGCGTCCAGTAAGTTTAAATTGGCAGCATTCGGTGCGGCGAAGGCAGTCGCGCTGGACGGGACGTTGGGCTAGGTCGGCGTAAATGGCGCGAACGGCATCGAGAGTGGCTTTCAAGATACTCAAATCTAGCCAAAAAAGCTCAATTGGAAAAGGTGGGCTTTGACGTTCCTACATTCCCAAGAATGTAGGAATGTTATCCAGGCAAAGTGATTATTTCATGGCTGGAAAAAGTGTGTGTGATCTGGCAAAAGAGTGAATGAAGATAGCAGTAATCGGAGCAGGGATTAGTGGACTGGTATGTGCTAAGCACCTTGTGGCAGGTGGGCAAGAGGTCACCGTATTGGAAAAGTCGCGCAGTCTCGGGGGACGCTGTGCTACTCGGAAATTCGGAGAGCATATCGTGGATACGGGCGCACAGTATTTTACCTTGCGAGACCCCGTTCTTCGAAAAGAGATAGAGAAAGTGGTGGGTGCTCAGTTAAAAACAATTTCCCTTCCTATTCTGATCAATGGGAAAATGGGAGAGGTGTATCGAGAGGGTGAAGAAAGATTTTATATCGGTAACGGCAATAATCGTTTAGGCGCGATGCTGGGCGATGGATTGGAGATACGTAAGGAGGTAGAGGTTGGGACCGTCACCCTTGTTGGCAAAGAGTGGGAGGTGGCGGGGGATAGGTATGATGTGGTAGTAAGTTCCGCCCCTTGGCCGCAAAGCGCAAAGATACTGGGTGGGTCTCAGGAGGGTGTTGTGTATGTGCCTAATTTAACGGCGCTGCTGGAGTATAGTGGCGGATGGAGTGGTGCGGTCTACGCTCAGATTGATCCGAGCGGTGAGGATTCGTTGGGCTGGGTAGCCTGTGAAAATGCGAAGGTGGGGAGAGTGACGGATGGGAGTACGGTTTATGTGATTCAGGCCTCAGCAAATTACAGCCGAGAGAATCTTGAGAAAAAACCTGAAGAGTGGGTGGTTGATCTGCAGTTGCGTTTCGAAAAAGCTTACGGGGTGGATGCCACGAAAAGGGGTCGGGTGATGAGCCACCGTTGGCGGTACGCGAGACGCGAGAAAGCTACGGGTTCTCCTTCGGATCTGCCTGAGGGAGTTTATCTTTGTGGGGATTCCCAAGTGGACTCTCGATTGGAGTCGGTCTGGCACAGCGGCAAGGAGACAGCAGAAAAGATACTCGGATCTAAAGCTTGATCATGACGTGACGAGGAATGGTGTAGTCGTCGAGGGCGAGGACGGATAGATCTTTTCCGTAGCCAGAACGTTTGAGTCCGCCGTGCGGCATTTCGTTGACCAGCATGAAGTGGGTGTTGATCCAGGTGCATCCGTAGCGGAGGGCGGATGCGACTTTCATGCCCTTGGCTAGATCAGAGGTCCAGACCGAGGAGGATAGACCGTACTCTGAGTCGTTAGCCCAGCGGATTGCTTCATCGGGTGTTTTAAATTTGGTCACGGAAACAACGGGACCGAAGACCTCCTGTTGAACAATTTCGTCTTCTTGATGAGCTCCAGAAAGAACTGTGGGCTCAAAAAAGAATCCTTTTCCAGTGACCGCGGATCCTCCAGTCACTTTCTTGATGTGTTGGGTGCCTGTGGCGCGGGAGACATAGCCGAGAACACGATCGCGATGGGTGGCTGAGATTAAGGGACCGAGTTCGTTGTTCTCATCCTTAGGATTGTTGTACTGAAGGGAAGCCACCGCTTTGCCGAGTTCGCGAACAAGGTCATCGTGGATCTTGGGACCTGCATAGATGCGACAGGCGGCGGTGCAGTCTTGGCCTGCATTGTAGAAGCCGAACTTACGAACGGCGGCGACGAGTTCGGTGAGATCGGCATCATCGAAAACAATCACGGGAGCTTTGCCTCCAAGCTCGAGGTGAGTTCTTTTAATATTGGCGGCAGCAGCGGCCAGAACATGTGTGCCGGTCGAGATGCTCCCTGTGAGAGAAACCATTCGGACGAGGGGATGGGCGATGAGGGCTTGGCCCGTGGTGGGACCTCTCCCCGTGACAATATTGGATACTCCCGATGGAAGGATCTCAGCCAAGACGCGACCGAGATAGAGAGCGGTGAGGGGAGTGATTTCCGATGCTTTGAGGACAATGGTATTTCCCGCCGCGAGGGCAGGAGCGAGTTTCCATGCGGCCATCATCAGTGGGTAGTTCCATGGAACAATCGAGCCGACGACTCCAACTGGATCGCGACGGAGCATAGAGGTGTACCCTGCCATGTATTCTCCGGCGGAGGGGCCGGTGGTGCAACGGGCGGCTCCAGCAAAGAATCGAAAGCAGTCACTGGCGGCGGGAATCTCATCGGCAAGAAAGAGGTGGCGAGGTTTGCCGCAGTTGCGGCATTCAAGATCGGCGTACTGTTCCGCGTTGGAGTCGATTGTATCGGCAATTTTAAGAAGAAGGTTGGCACGTTCTCCTGGGGTGGTGCGGCCCCAAGTGACGAATGCTTTTTCTGCAGCGTGGACAGCTTGATCGACCTGCTTGGGCGTAGCTTCTGGAATTTCGGCTAGGAGTTCACCTGTTCGTGGATTGAAAACGGGATGATGTTCCCCCTCGCCAGGGACGAGTTTTCCGCCAATAAGGAGGCGGGTTTCCAAGGAGGGGGTGGTTTTGGGCACGGAGCAATCTTAAGGCAGAATGGGTGAAGTTGCCAACTGGGGCGGGGAGCGAGCCGGAGACGGGGATTGAACCCGTGACCCTCTGTTTACGAAACAGATGCTCTACCACTGAGCTACTCCGGCGATAGAGATAGCTTAGGCTGAAAATGGGGCAGCTGACAAACTCAGTGAAGTCGGTTGAATGCAGAGGAAAATACGAGAGGTGTCCAAAGGGGGGTGCTTAGCAAAGTAACGGATGGAGAGAGTTGGAAAAGGGTAGCTTTTCGGGCATACTCCACTCCTTATGCACATCGGGCACCCAGTTTATCTCGATTGTAATGCGACCACTCCGCTGGAGCCAGCGGTGGGGGCGTTGATTCGTCGCTACTTTGAAGAGGAATACGGCAACGAAGGGAGTCGGACCCATGGCTACGGAGCGCGTGCGAAAGAAGCAGTCGAAAAAGCACGAGAGCAGATTGCGGAGCTGGTGGCGGCGAAGCCGGACGAGGTGATTTTTACCAGTGGGGCTACGGAAAGTAATAATCTGGCGATTCTCGGATTGGCAAATTGGGGTAGGCGTCACGGTAAAACCCATATCATCAGTACTCACCTCGAACACAAGGCGGTGCTGGAGCCGATCGATGTTTTAGCTAAGGATGGGTTTGAGGTGGATCTGGTCGCCCCTGAAAAGAATGGTCGGGTGGATGCGGCTAAGATTGTTTCATTACTCCGTCCAACCACTCTTCTGGTTTCATTGATGCATGCCAATAATGAGACGGGGGTGATCCAGCCAATCGAAGAAGTGGCTGAAGCCTTGGCGCATCATCCTGCTTATTTTCATGTTGATGCGGCCCAGACCTTCGGAAAACTGATCGAGCCTTTGCAAAATCATCGGATCGATCTACTCAGCGCAAGTGGGCACAAGATTTACGGACCGAAAGGGGTCGGAGTATTGCTGGTGCGACATCGCGGAAAGCAGAAAGTTCCGTTGGCACCGCTGGTGTACGGGGGTGGACAAGAGCATGGACTGCGGCCAGGAACCCTACCGGTACCCCTAATTGCAGGGTTTGGTCTCGCGGCGGAAATAGGGGCGAAGGAAAATGATGCGCGTGAGGCGAAGTGCCGTGCCTTTCGGGAGAGATTTCTCCGTGCGATCGAGCCTCTACATCCCAAGATTCACGGAGAGGAGGGGCAGGTCCTCGCGCATACGGTGAATCTTTCCTTTCCAGGAATAAGCGCGGAGGAGGGGATGGTTAAGATGCGGGATCTGGTGGCAGTTTCTAATGGATCGGCCTGTACCTCCTCGAGCTACCAACCGAGTCACGTATTGAAATCAATGAGATTAGCTAAGGATGAAATTATCGGAGCGATGCGTTTTTCGTGGTGTCATCTGACCCCAGATCCAGATTGGGCCAAGGTGGTGGAAAAATTAAAGGAAAAGTAAAAAAAGGGTTTGGCCCTTCGCTAGGTTTCGGTCGGAACTCCGACTTCCATCCCTAGATTACGGGCTAGTCGGATGGCGTCGGCTGGTAGGGCGGGACGATGGCCCTTAATTTCCTGCAGATCGGTCAGGTTCATCCGATTGCGTAGGAGGCCGACCATGGAACCGTGCTCTCCTTGGTTTAGGGCGAGCACAGCAAATTCGCCCATGCGGGTGGCGAGAAAACGATCGGAAAAAGTTGGAGGGGATCCCCTTTGTAAATGGCCGAGTACGGTGAGTCGCACTTCCTGCTGCAATTTATCTTTTCCTGCGTCGAGGAGGCGTTCCATAAAGTTTTGCCCTGTGCAGGCGCCTTCGGCAACCACAACGACGCTGTTGTTATGGCGGCGGAGACGACGGCGGGTGAGGTTCTCAATGATTAAATCCATATCATAGCGAAACTCGGGGATGACGGCGATTTGGGAGCCTGAGGCGATGGCGCTCATCAGGGCAAGGTAGCCCTGTTTGCGACCCATGACCTCGACGACAAAACAGCGGTTATGAGAAGCGGCGGTAGCTTTAATCATGTCAATGAGATGAACGATGGTGTTGAGACATGAATCGACGCCGATAGACATTTCGGTTCCTGATAGGTCGTTATCGATTGAGCAGGGAATCCCGAGGACTCGAAAGCCGTGTTTAGAAAGAGCAGCGGCCCCTGCCAAAGAGCCGTCTCCCCCCAGAATGAGGAGGGCTTGAATGTTTTCTTTCTTAAGAATCTCGATGGCTTCGAGTTGCGAGGGCTCCTCGAGGAACTTGAGACAACGGCTGGTGGAAAGAATGGTGCCAGCATCCCTGATCCGACCGCTGACTTCGATCACGCCAAGAGGCATGAATTCACGGTCGAATATACCTTGGTAGCCGTTTTGAATGCCGACAACTTCGATGCCAAGATTGATGGCGGTACGGGTGACGGAGCGAATTGCTGGATTCATTCCAGGGGAATCGCCTCCAGAGGTGATGATGCCAATGCGCTTTAGCATAACGGATGAATCGTGACGAAAGGGTAAGAAAAAGCGAGGTTAGATTCCTATCGTTAGGGTGAAAGGAACGGAGTTTTCAAAACCCAGGGGAAACGGGTAGGGTTTGAGGATGACAATTGTACCCACGGCGCATGCTGCGACCCCTTTAACCAACCTTCGGGTGCGGGAGGTGCGACCTCTCATTTCCCCTGCAAGCCTTCGGCAAGAGATTCCCTTAGGAGCGCAAGCGGAGAAAACCGTCCGCCAATCGAGGGAAGAGGTGGAGGCGGTGCTGGAGGGAAAAGATTCTCGGGTTTTGATTATCTTAGGCCCGTGCTCCATCCATGAGAGGGATGCGGCTTTGGAATATGCGGGGCAGGTTGCGCGGATGCGGCAGGAACTGGGGGATAAGCTTTTGCTGGTCATGCGGGTCTATTTTGAGAAGCCGAGGACGACGGTGGGTTGGAAGGGCCTGATCAATGACCCGCACTTGGATGGCAGTTTAGATTTGGAGGGAGGCCTGAAGGCGGGTCGCAAGCTGTTGGCGGAGATCAACGAGATGGGAGTGCCTGCGGGAACTGAGTTTCTGGATCCGATAGTGCCGCAGTACTTAGCGGATCTGGTGAGTTGGGCCGCAATTGGGGCGAGGACAACGGAGAGTCAGACTCATCGGGAAATGGCCAGTGGGCTTTCCATGCCTGTGGGATTTAAAAACGGGACGGACGGGAGTCTGCAAGTGGCGGTGGATGCGATGCTCTCGGCAAAGGCAGCCCATGCTTTTGTTGGGATCGATGCACAGGGAGCGACTAGCGTGATTCGGACGACAGGGAATCATTCGACCCATCTTGTTTTGCGCGGGGGGAGGGATCGGACCAATTTTGATCCTGCGAGTTTGACTTCGGCACGAGACTCCTTGAGGAAGCATGGGTTGCCTGAGCGGGTGATGGTGGATTGTAGTCATGCTAACTCGGGAAAGGAGCCGACCCAGCAGGAGACGGCTTGGAAAAGTGTCATCGAACAAAAGAAGTCGGGTACGCCAGGAATTTTGGGGTTGATGCTGGAGAGCCATCTCCAGGAAGGACGGCAGAATATTTCGGCCCAAGGAGCCGCGGGATTGCAGTACGGAGTTTCGGTGACGGACGCCTGCATGGGTTGGAAGCAGACTGAGTCGTTATTGCGGTGGGCGGCAAAGTAAGTGTGCGGGTTGGGATTGGCCGAGAGTCAATTTACGTTTAAAATCCGCCCTTGAAGACGAGTCCTCAAAAGCTGTCAGATTCGGTGCGGGCAGGTTATGCCCAGCACGTGGTGTCTTCTTATAAGCGGTCGGCCACGGCGCCCGTTCTGGTAAGGGGGAAGGGTGCGAGGGTGTGGGATGCGGATGGAAATGAATATTTGGACTTTGGTAGTGGGATTGCGGTGAACTGCTTGGGCCACGCTCATCCCCGGTTAGCGGCGGTGATGAAAAAGCAGGGGGAGGAGTTGGTGCATGTTTCGAATCTTTTCTTTCACCCCAAGCAGGCAGAGTTGGCCGCGGCGTTAGTCCAGAGAACAGGTCCTGGAAAAATCTTTTTCTGTAATAGTGGGGCGGAGGCGAATGAGGCGATGGTCAAGGCGGTACGAAAGGCTGGGGCGAAGGAGGATAGATATGAGGTGATCACCACGATAAACTCTTTTCACGGACGGACCTTGGGGATGATTGCGGCTTCCGGCCAAGAGCGGTTGAGGGAAGGTTTCGGGCCCGTTCTACCTGGGTTTGTTTATGTGCCGTACAATGACTTGGCGGCGGTGGAAAGAGCGATTGGAGTGAAAACGGTTGCGGTAATGATCGAAGGCATTCAGGGGGAGGGAGGGATTCTTCCTGCGCAGGCGGAGTATTTGTTGGGGTTGCAGAAGCTGACAAAGGAGAAGGGTATCTATCTTTTGATGGATTCGGTGCAGTGCGGTCACTATCGGACGGGTCGGTTCCAGAGTTATCAGCGGATTTTGGAGGAGGCTGGGGTGAAGGTGGCTTTCCTTCCCGATGCCGTTTCCATGGCGAAAAGCCTTGGCGGCGGTTTTCCGATTGGGGCGGTTTGGTTTGGTAGTCGACTGGCGGAGGTGCTCACTCCAGGAACGCACGCGACAACTTATGGGGGAGGCGCCTTGGCTTGTGCGGTAGCGCTGGAGATTCTGAACATTATTGAAGAGGAAAAGTTGGATAAAAACATTGAAGAGAGGGGGGAGGAGCTAAAAAAGGGTTTAGGAAAACTTTCTGGAAAAGGTTGGGTGGGAGAGGTTCGGGGATTTGGTGGAATGGTGGGAGTAACGGTGAAGGGAAGGGCGCATGGCGAGGTCGCGGAGGCGTTGGCTGGAAAAGGGTTATTGGTGGTGCCCGCGGGTTCGGATGTTTTGCGGTTCCTTGCGCCCTATTCTGTGACAAAAGAAGAGGTGCAGGAGGCGCTAAACAGAGTGGAGGAGACCCTATGAAACATCTTTTGAAGCTGGAAGGAATGAAAGAGGCGGAGGCGCGAATCATTTTGGGCCTTGCACAGGCGGCGAAGAAAAACAGGAAAAAGAAGTGCTCTGCGAGTGAGGCCTTAGCCGGGCAAATCTGGGCATTGATTTTTACTAAGGCGTCGACGCGGACGCGGGTATCTTTTGAAGTGGCCATTCGGGAGATGGGCGGAGTGCCGACCTTTCTGAGTGCGGCGGAGATTCAGTTGGGGC
>CANIEM010000002.1 GCA_947466515.1 Verrucomicrobia subdivision 6 bacterium
ACCGCCTCCACCAAATCATCCACCTTCGCCGAAGTCGCTAAGACATCTCCCGCAGGAACAGGCTTCATCACCACCTTCGCCTTCTTCCCCGTCGCCGTTTCAATTGCCTGCACAAAACGTTGCAACTCCACCGGTTGGTTATTTCCAATGTTGTAAATTCGATACGGAGCCAAACTCGTCGCAGGATCTGGCTTTCGCCCATCCCACTTCGGATTGCCCTTCGCCGGCTTGACCGTCAAACGAGCCACCGCCTCCACAATATCGTCCACATAAGTAAAATCTCGAAGCATTTTCCCCTCCCCATAAAGCTCGATCGCTTCGCCCTTCAAAATCGATTGAGTGAACTTGTAGTAAGCCATATCTGGCCTACCCCAAGGACCATACACCGTGAAGAATCTCAATCCCGTGCACGGAATCCCATAGAGGTGCGCATAGGAGTGCGCCATTAACTCATTCGCCTTTTTTGTCGCTGCATACAACGAAACCGGATGATCCACATTGTCCCTCTCCGAAAAAGGCAGACTCTGATTCAGCCCATAAACCGAACTGGAACTCGCAAAGATCAAATGACCCGTCTTCTCCGCCCGACAAGCCTCCAAAACATCCAACATCCCCTCTAAATTACTCCGCGCATAGGCGTGAGGATGGGTCAAACTATACCGCACCCCCGCTTGCGCCGCCAAATGCACCACCACTTCAGGCTTCACCTCCTGCCAAATTTTTTCCACTCCCGTCCGATCTCCTAAATCCACCTTCAAAAATCGAAACTCAGCACTGCGTCCTAACCTCGCCAACCGCGCCTCTTTTAATTTCGGATCATAGTAATCATTCAGATTGTCCAACCCCACCACCCGATCCCCCTGACCCAGTAGCCGCTCGCTCAGGTGATAGCCAATAAATCCCGCCGCTCCTGTCACCAGCACCGTCCGACTCATGCCACCTCCATTCGAAACCACTCCATCCGATCTCCATCAAACTCAAACCAACCCCGAAATTTTTCTCCCGCCAACAACCGCGGCATCCACTGCTCGTCGTCCGCCCACATCCGCCCATAGGGAATCTCACTCGTCGAACACCAGAAAGGCTTCGCCTCGTCTGTCTCGCACAACTCCCCCATCCAGCCCGACGCCCGATACAGTTCCACGTGCAAAGAGTACCCGTCTCGAAATTGAAAACTTAACTCCCCCGCCCACTCCATTCCCGTCGGTGTAAGCCCCACCTCCTCCTGCGTCTCCCGTATCGCCCCCTGCTCCGCCGTCTCCCCCGCCTCGATTCTTCCCCCTGGCCCATTCACTTTACCCGCCCCTAACCCACGCTTCTTCTCAATTAACAAAATTTTGCCATTCTCAATTATAAAACAAAGCGTTCCCCTCTCCCGCGGCTTCCAATTCGCCCCATCCACCCTTTCGCGGGTCTCGCCGACTGGGGAAGCTGACATCACTTCGCCTTAACGCAACGAATCACTCGATCGGTCTTTCGACATCAGTTTTTTCCGCGCATCTTCCAAAAGCTTCCTCTCCGCCGCAGTTAAAGACCCCATTCCCTCACGCGAAATCTTTTCCAGAATCGGATCCACCTTTTCTAGGGGCAACACTCCCACCACCTTTTTCCCTAGACCACCCTTCGCTTTCCCTGCTTTTTTGCGCCGAGACGGGAAGGAAATGCTCGGCCAGTCTACCCCACCACGCCGTACCCAACCCACCGCCAAAACCGCCGTAGCCCACAACTGCAGCCCGCCCGACCAGTCCCGCCCCGCGAAATAGGTCAAACTGTAGACCGCTAATAAAATCCAACCCACCCAACGTGCAGACAACCCAATGAAAAATTGCGCCCCAGGATGCAAAGCGCAAAAAGCCAAAAACACCGCGAAACTAATCGTACTCGAACCCGCCAAAACCCCCGAACCCAACCACGGCGCCAAACCCGCCAAAAATAACGCCGGCATCACCGCCAACGCCACGTAAAGCCACCCCAGCGGCTTCCGCCCAATCGCCGACTCCACCTCCCGCCCAAACCAGAAAAACATCAGCATCTCCATCGCAAACCAGATCCCCTCTTGCCGAATATCATGAACAAAAGGATAAGTCAGCAAGGTCCAGACATGGCCTTGCTGTAAGGCCGCAGGAGTAAATACCGCCGCCGTCACCCACCCCCCAAGCCCCGAGGCCGTCAAGATCGCCCCCACCGCCATCGCCGCCGTGTGCACCCCCACCAGAAGAATCGTTAGATCTACTCGCACCGTGCCGATCGTAAAAATCGGACCCTCCGCCCCTTCCCACCTCTGCCATGGATTAGACCAAGCCATTCTTAAAATACTATTGGGCTAAATCTTCTGCGGAGCAAGCCGAGCAGATCAGATCTGATACTCGTTCAGCTTCCCCTTGGCCGCCAGTTTGGCTTGTACTCTCTCCGCCAACCGCGCCAACGACTCTGCCTGCAAAACTTTCCAGGCCGCCTGCTCCGCATCCTTTTGTAGATTTCCCCACACTTCACCCACCGCATCTCCTCGCTTCTCCGAGGGACTCCCCCCTTGACCATCCACCCAGCCCACAATCTCCCCCATGCGAATCTTCTCTGCCGCCCGCGCCAACTCGTAACCACCCCCCGCACCCCGCCGGCTGACAATAAATCCCCCCTTTCTCAAAAGCCGTAGCACCTGTTCCATAAACTTAGCCGGTGTCCCCGACATCTGCGCCAATGCCGCCGCGTGCTTCACCTGCCCATTCCCCCCCTCCAAGGCCAAAATCACCAAAGCCCTTACCGCATACTCCGTCGTTCGTGTCGCTGCCATCCCCCCATCGTCCCGAGGGTTATTCCCCACGTCAACCCCGCCGATCCGCGCATCCCGTTGCCAAGCCCAACACGCGCATGTAATCTGAAAGCAATGAAAGCGGAAAACGGAAATGCCACCCCGGCTCCGGAAACCGATTCGGGCATTGTGATCACCAGCCGGGTTCGCCTCGCTCGCAACGTTAAGGATTTTCCATTCCCTGGCTGGCTCAAAAAAGCCGATCGCCTCAAACTCCTCGAACAGATCCAGCCCGCCGTCTCCGACCTCGCTCCCATGCGCCCCGCGAAAGTTTCCGTCGCCATGGAAACCCTTACCCCCCTTGATAAACAACTCCTCGTCGAGAAACACCTCATCAGTCGCGAACACGCCGCCAAAAACGCTGGGAGCGGCCTCGTGGTCAACGGCGACGAAAGTCTCTCGGTTATGATTAATGAGGAAGACCACATTCGCCTCCAAGCCCTCCAGCCAGGCTTTCATCTCCTCGAGGCCTGGGATGCCGCCGATAAACTCGACACCGCCCTAGAAGAAAAACTCGAGTACTCCTTCTCCCCCTCCCTTGGCTACCTCACCGCCTGCCCCACCAACGTCGGCACCGGTATGCGCGCCTCCGCCATGCTTCATCTCCCCGGTCTCGTTCTCGGCGAGCAAATCAACCAAGTGATTAAGTCAGTCAACCAACTCGGCCTCGCCGTCCGCGGTCTCTACGGAGAAGGAACCGAGGCCCTCGGCAACCTCTTCCAAATCTCTAACCAAACCACCCTCGGCGAATCAGAACGCCAAATTCTCGATCGACTCCTCAAAGTCGTCCGCCAACTCATTGAACTGGAAACCAACGCCCGCCAAAAACTTGTCCAAGAAAAATCCCGCATGCTCGCCGATCAGGCAGGTCGCTCCTACGGGATCGTCCTCCACGCCTACTCCATCTCCTCAAAAGAGGCCCTCAATCTCCTTAGCCTCCTGCGCCTCGCCGCCGATCTCGCTCTCCTCCCTGCCAGCCTCAAGCCCAAACTCGATGCCTTACTCATTTCCACCCAACCCGCCCACCTCCAACAAGCTTCCCAAAAGAAACTCGGCGCCGAAGAGCGCGATGCATGCCGCGCCGATCTCCTCCGCGAGAAACTCAAAGGCGTCACCGAACCCGCCATGCGTAAATTGCACCTCTAGCCATCTTGAGTTAGTATAATTCTTGTGAACAATTTCACCCCACGCGCCCAGCAGGTACTCGCCCTCGCCCGTAAAGAGGCCGATCGTTTTAACCACAACTACGTCGGCACCGAACATATCCTTCTCGGTCTGATCAAACTCGGCCAAGGCGTCGCTGTCAATGTCCTGCAGAAAATGGGCCTCGACCTTGAAACCGTTCGCATGGAAGTCGAAAAACAGGTCGGCACCGGCCCCGATACCAAAATCACTGGCAATATCCCCTACACCCCCAGAGTCAAAAAAGTCCTCGCCCTCGCCAGCAAGGAAGCCAAAGCCCTCCACCACTCCTACGTCGGCACGGAACACATCCTCCTCGGCCTCCTCCGCGAAGGGGATGGCGTTGCCGCCCGCGTCCTCAAATCCCTCGAGGTCGATATCGAACGCGCTCGCCAGGAAGTCCTCAAAGAACTCGATCCCAATTTCGAGGAAGGCGCCGAACCCGCAGGCGGACTCGAGGAATCTACCCCCGCGGAATCCTCCACCGGCGGAGCCGCTGGCCCTTCTCGCAAGGACGTCAAAACTCCCGCCCTCAAAGCCTTCGGCCGCGACCTCACCGAACTCGCCCGCAAAAATGAACTCGATCCCGTCATCGGCCGTAAAAACGAAATCGAACGAGTTGTCCAGATCCTCTGTCGCCGCACCAAAAATAATCCCGTCCTCATCGGTGAAGCTGGCGTCGGTAAAACCGCCATCGTTGAAGGCCTCGCTCAAGAGATCGCCTCGGGCAACGTTCCGGAAATTCTTCGCGATAAAAAAGTCATCACCCTCGATCTCGCTCTCATGGTCGCAGGTACCAAGTACCGCGGGCAGTTCGAGGAACGCATCAAAGCCGTGATGGAAGAAATTCGTAAACTCAAAAGCGTCCTCCTCTTTATCGACGAACTTCATACCCTCGTCGGCGCTGGCTCGGCCGAAGGTGCCATGGATGCCTCCAATATCATTAAACCTGCCCTCTCTCGCGGCGAACTGCAGTGCATCGGCGCCACCACCATGAACGAATACCGCAAATACATCGAAAAGGACTCCGCTCTCGAACGCCGCTTCCAAACCGTTCGCGTCGACGCCCCATCCATCGACGAGGCCATTGCCATCCTCCATGGCCTCCGCCCCAAGTACGAAACCCACCACCATGCCAAAATCTCCGATGATGCCCTCGCCGCCGCCGTCCGCCTCAGCGAACGCTATATCACCGGCCGCTACCTCCCCGATAAAGCCATCGATGTCATGGACGAAGCCGGCTCACGCTCCCGTATCGCCGCCAGCCTACGCCCTGCCGAATTTAAAACCTCCGCCGCAGAAATTGAAACCATTCGCGCCGAAAAAGAAGCCGCCATTAAAGCCCAAGATTTCGAACGCGCCGCCGCCCTTCGCGATCGCGAAAAAGAGTCCACCACAAAACTCGAGGCCGACCTCGATGCTTGGCACAAAAAACGGGACGAAATCATCGTCGATGTAGGAGAAGAAGATGTGAAACACATCATCTCCAAATGGACGGGCATTCCCCTCACCCGCATGGAAGAGGCCGACCTCTCCAAACTCCTCACCCTCGGCGATGACCTCCAAACCCGCGTCATTGGCCAAGTCGAAGCCGTTCAGGCCCTCGCCAAAGCCCTCCGCCGCTCCCGTGCCGATCTCAAAGACCCCAAACGTCCCATCGGCTCTTTCCTATTCCTAGGCCCAACGGGCGTCGGCAAAACCCACTTAGCCAAAGCCCTCGCCGAAGAAGTCTTCGGCGAGAAAGATGCCCTTGTTCAACTCGACATGTCCGAATACATGGAAAAGTTTAATGTCTCCCGCCTTATCGGTTCCCCCCCAGGATACGTCGGCTACGAAGAGGGCGGCCAACTCACCGAAAAAGTCCGCCGTCGCCCCTACTGCGTCGTCCTTTTTGATGAAATCGAAAAAGCCCACCCCGATGTCTGGAACGTTCTCCTGCAAATTCTCGAGGATGGCCAAATCACCGATAGCCTTGCTCGCAAAATCGATTTCCGAAACACCATTATCATTATGACCTCCAACGTCGGAGCCGAACTCATTCGTAAAGGCAGCACCATGGGCTTCGGTACCCCCATCCAAGAACAGGACTATGCCGTCATTAAAGAGAAAATCCTCGGTGAAACAAAGAAAACCTTCAAACCCGAGTTTCTCAATCGGCTCGATGACCAGATCGTCTTCCACTCTCTCACCCGCGAAGACCTAAGCAAAATCGTCTCCCTCGAAGTCACGAAAGTCGCCGCCCGCCTCAAAGAAAAGGGAGTGTTCATCGAACTCAATTCCGAAGCCTCCACCTTCCTCATCGAAAAAGGCTACGAACCCGTCTACGGCGCCCGCCCCCTTCGTCGCGCTATCGAAAGATTCCTCGAGGACCCCATTGCCGAAGAAATTATTCGCGGAAAAATTAAAGCAGGTGACAGCGTTGTCGTCGGTGCCAACAAAGAGGCTCTCACCTTCACCACTACCACACCCCCTGCCCCCGCCACTCCCGCTACCACCGCCGCCACCTGAACACCTATCCGGATCACGCTCAGCGCGTCCGCCACCTCTTCGGCGAACTTGCTCCCTCCTACGACTTCCTTAACCGCCTTTTTAGCCTCGGACTCGATATCGGTTGGCGCAGGAAACTAGTCTCCTCCGTAGCCTCCCACCACCCACAGAAAATCCTCGATCTCGCTTGCGGATCAGGCGATGTCTCCCTCCTTCTTCAAAAAGCTCTTCCCACCGCAGAAATCATCGGCCTCGACTTCTCCCCCCCCTTACTCGCCCAAGCCAAGGCCCGCGGAGTCAAACAAACCATCGAAGGTGACGCCCTCCACCTGCCCTTCCCCAAAAACCATTTTTCCGCCGTCACCCTTGCCTTTGGCCTGCGCAACTTTGCTGACCGCGCTCGCGGGCTAAACGAGATTCATCGAGTGCTGTCCCCAAACGGAATTTTCGCTCTTCTGGAATTTAGCCCACCACCCCTTCCCTGGAAACTTTTCTGGAATTTTTATCTATTCCACCTCATGCCTTGGGTCGCACAGCAGGTGGCGCAACAAGGTAACGCTTTCCGCTATCTCGCTAAAAGCATTTCTGAGTTCCCCACCCCACCAGCCCTCAACCAAGAACTACAAACCTGTGGTCTCAAACTCCTCTCAACCCGCTCCATGTCCTTCGGCCTTGTCCGTCTCACCATCGCTCAAAAGTGTTAGCCTCCAGCTCTGGGATTTATACCTTGGAGGTAATATATTTATAAATTGGAGATATGGGGATTGGTCCCCTTTGAAACTCGCCCCCAACCGATCCTTCTTTCGCCTCCGGCTAAAATAATTTTATACCTTGGAGGTATGGGGATTGGTCCCCTTTGAAAACCGCCCCTGACCGATCCTTCTTTCGCCTCCGGCTAGAATGAATTTATACCTTGGAGGTATGGGGATTGGTCCCCTTTGAAACCCACCCCTGACCGATCCTGCCTTCGCCTCCGGCTAAAATAATTTTATACCTTGGAGGTATGGGGATTGGTCCCCTTTGAAACCCGCCCCTGACCTATCCTTCTTTCGCCTCCGGCTAGAATGAATTTATACCTTGGAGGTATGGGGATTCGAACCCCAGACCTTCTCATTGCGAACGAGACGCTCTACCAACTGAGCTATACCCCCAATGATTCTCCACTTTAAACTACAACCCCCCCATTTCAAGCACCCAACACATCCAGCCACGAATTTGGGGTTACAGGTCGTTTCCTAAGAAAATCTAAGTCTCTAGCGCGTCGCGCGTGGACTTTAGCCCCTTACCCCCCTGTATTACCTTTCCGACCTTAGCGACCTTTGCGTGAGCAGTGTCTTTCCCGATCCAAAAAAACGTAACCCTTACAACTGATGTTCGTTTTCTAAAAACCCACGCAAATGCCGGATCCGCGTCGGATGACGCATCTTTCTCAACGCCTTCGCCTCAATCTGCCGAATCCGCTCCCGCGTCACCTTAAATTGTCGCCCCACCTCCTCCAACGTCCGCGAATACCCGTCCACTAACCCAAACCTTTGCTCCAACACCGCCCGCTCCCGATCCGTAAGACTATCCAACACATCCTTAATCTTCTCCTTCAACATCGAATACGCCGTCATGTCCGAAGGGTTCTCCGCACTCTTATCCTCAATGAAATCTCCAAAGGTCGTGTCGTCACTGTCTCCCACTTGGGCCTGCAGCGAAATCGGCTGTTGGGCCATTTTTAAAACCGCCCGCACCCGCTCCACTGGCATCCCCGTCTCATCCGCTACCTCCTCAGGCGTCGGCTCCCTCCCAAACTCCTGCACCAACTGCTTCTGCACCCGCATCAACTTATTAATCGTTTCAATCATGTGCACCGGAATACGAATCGTCCGCGCCTGATCCGCAATGCTCCGCGTGATCGCCTGCCGAATCCACCATGTCGCATAGGTCGAGAACTTATACCCTCTGCGGTATTCAAACTTCTCCACCGCCTTCATCAACCCCATATTCCCCTCTTGGATCAAATCTAAAAACGATAAGCCACGGTTGGTATATTTCTTCGCAATCGAAATCACCAACCGTAAATTCGCCTCGACCATTTCCGTCTTCGCTCGCATTGCCTTGCGCACCCACTCCCGCAAATCGCGGTGATGCGCAAAGAATTCTACCTGCGAGAGTCTCGACCCGTGCTCAATCTCCTCAATCTCCTCCTTGAGCGTTTTCCGCCTTCCCTCGTGCACCCGACTGCGTGATTTCCCCTTAATCAACGCCTCCAATTCCGACGTCTTTTCCTGCAACTGCCGATGAACATTGTCCGAAACCAAAATAAATTCTTCCAAAACCTTCTGCTTGAAAAAGAACTTTACGAAGAGTTTTTCCGCCGCCTCCTGCAGTTTGCCCAACTCGTTCGCCACCCGATGCCGCGCCACCGCCGATTTTGCATCCGCCACTCGGGCGTACACCTTGTGCGCCTTCTCGTGCGTCGCATGCAACTGCTTCACCAAGCTCTTCAACATCGTCATGTACTTTTCCCGACCCTCAATCTTTTTATCCTGAATCACCCGATCAAAACGTTCCCGCGAGTTTAGCAATTTCTCTCCAAGCGAGATATACTCCTTGGCGATAAACCCAAACTTGTGCAAATGCACCACCGCCCCGATATCCGACTCCTCAATCCGCTTCGAAATCTCCACCTCCTGCTCTCTGGTTAAAAGCGGGACTTGCCCCATTTGCCGCAAATACATCCGTACGGGGTCATCCAGAATATCCAGCTTCTCTGGTTTTTCTTCTGCCACCACGATCTCACTGCCATCTTCTTCGCGAGCCGGTTTCTTATACCGATCAACTTCACTCGCCTCGATTACATCGATTTCGAAATTCCGTAAGAAAATCAGTACCGCTTCCACCTGCTCAGGCTTCGTCACCGTCTCGGGCAAAGCTTCATGCAAATCATCGTGCGTCAGATAACCCTGTTCCCGCGCCAACTTGATCAACTCCCGCAACCGCTCCTGCTTTTCTGGACTCTGCGCCCAAATCCCTAATCCATTGTTTTCTGTCGTCGGAGAACCATTCAGCGCTTCTTTTGCTTCAATCTCCGCTGCCGCCAACTCAGCTGCCGACGGCTCATCCGGAGAGACCGCCGCCTCCACCTTTCCTTTTATCTTGGCGCGGGTTGCGGGCAACTTAGGCGACTTACTCGCCTTGCTTTTCGTGATCTTTTTCATGCGTGAAGGCGACGATATTTTGTAGATTTATGCATGAGGGTAAACATTAAGCATTAGCTTTCGGAGCCCCCTGTGTCAAACGCGCCCTTCTCTTAAGCAGTTCTCCCTGCTGGCGAAGCACTTCCGCGGCGTCGGGATCCCCTTGACCCATCGATCTCAACCGCGCCGACAACCTCTCCGCCTCCCTCCTCAAAAAATCGCCCTCTAACCGTCCCGCCAACTTCTCCAGCGCTCCATCCCACCCCTCCTCCTGCAACTTCTCCCACATGCTCGCTTCTAATCCCGTCACAAAATCCTGCTCCTCCGCCGCCAAATGAGGCAATAGATCCGCCAACCCCGTCCAACCATCATCCCGATACAACCCCCGCATTTTCAAATAAAGCTCCTCTCCTCCCAGATTCTTCAACCACACCTCCTCCACCTTTCTTTCCATCTCAGGGAATTTTCCAGGCTGGCCCAACACCAGCAAAAAGAGCTCTCGCATCACTGGGTGCACCTCCAGCGGTTTCGCCGCCTGAATCCCTGGCGTCTCCCTTTGTTCGCTCCTCTCAAGAATTTTAGCCGCCTGCCCCCTCGCCTTCTCCACCTCATCCATCACCAAATTTTCCCCCAAACCCAACCGCGACGCCGCCCGCACCACCAAACCCGCCCGACTCACTGCGCTCCCCACCAAACCCAGCAACTTGGCCACCGCCTCCACCACCCGCCTTCGCCCACCAGGACTCTCCCCCTCCTGCTTCGTCTGCCAATCCACAAAGAAATCTAGAAAATCTACCGCCTCGTCCAACTTGCCCCGAAACGCCTCCGCTCCACCTTTGCGAATCAATGAATCCGGATCATCCCCCGCTGGCAAACGCACCACCTTCACCCCCAACTCCGCCTTCGCCAACCCACCCCACCCCTGCCCACCCTCCACCAAAACCCCACCCAACCTCCCCGCCGCCCGATCTCCCGCCGCGTCCGCATCCAAACAAATCACAATCTCCTTCGCAAACCGCCCAATCAATTTCGCATGCTCCTCCGTAAAACCCGTGCCCAACGGCGCCACCGTCTCCGTAAAACCCGCCGCCTGCGAACGCAATACATCCAACTGCCCCTCCACTACAATCGCCCGACCCGCTTCCGCCATCGCCCTCCGCGCTCGATCAAACCCAAAGAGCACCCTGCCTTTTTTGAAAATTACCGTCTCAGGCGAATTCACATACTTCGGTTCCTCTGGCCCTGCCCCCGCCAACACCCGCCCACTAAAGGCAATCACCCGACCCCCCTCATCCAAAATCGGAAACATCAGCCGATTACGAAAACGATCATAAACCCGACCCGACTGCGCTCGCAAAGCCACCCCCGCGGCAATCATCTCCTCTTCCGTATATCCTCTCTTCTTTCCCCAATCCAATGTCGCTGTCCACGCCGCAGGCGCGAAACCTAATCCAAACCGCGTAATCCACTCCAACGGAATCTCCCGCTCTTTCAGATACGTCCGCGCCTCCTCCGCCGCAGGATCACTCGCTAATAGATCCCGCCAGTGCAGTGCCAGCGCCGCGTGAATCTGTCGCAACCTCTCCCTCTCCGCACCGCTCCCGCCATCGCCCCCCCCTTTCCCTCCTCCGCCCGCCTCATCCTCCACCGCCACCCCCGCCCGCTCCGCCAAACGTCTCACCGCCGCCGGAAAATCCAGACCCTCTGTCATCATGATAAAACGAAAAACATCCCCGCCAGAACCCGAACTAAAACATTTGAAAAACTGCTTGTCAGGATGGACATAAAAAGAAGGGGTCTTTTCCTTCTTAAATGGACTCAATCCTCTGAAGTTTGTCCCCACCCGCCGTAACTGCACAATCGCTCCCGCCACCTCCACCAGGTCGCTCGCCCGCCTCACCTTCTCAATCGTTTCTGCAGAAAAACCCATACTCTTCCGTTCTCCCCCCCTCCCGCCAACCCACAAGCCTTTCCCCACGAGTTGCTCCAACCCACCTTTTCCTGCATCTTAATAACTTCTATGCGCCTCATCCCCATCCCTGCAACTCCCACCAGACGAGCTCTGTACCCTCGCCTCCTCAGCAAAATGACATCCTTTAGCCTCTTCGCCCTGCTTCCCTGGATTCCTCTTCTCCACCCCCACCACTCTCCCGCCGCCGATGCCGCCCCCACCCCCAAATCACGCATCGCCATGGTCGAAGACCCCTCTCTTCTCACCAATTTCGATCCCGACCCAGCAGCCGTTAAAAATGCCGTCGCCTCCCTTCTCTTCACCCTCACCGGAAAATCCAACGCCGCCGACGCCTGGAAAGAACTCGGCATCGACCCCGACGACACCGTGGCCGTTAAAGTCACCGCCCGAGGGAACCCCCGCACCGGCACACGCCGCCAAGTGACCGACGCCGTTACCGCCAGCCTCGTCGCCGCAGGGGTTAAGCCCGACCACATCACCATCTACGACAAACGTGAGGTAGACATGACCAAATCAGGTTACCCCACTAAACAAGAATCAAATCAAGTCCAGGTCCGCGCCATCATTGCCTCCGCCGCCTCCGATGTCCCAGGCCTCGGCTTCGATTCCACCACTACCCCCTACTTCAGCCCCAGCATGGGCGAACTCATCTACGGCGACCTCAAATTCCAATCCTCCCTCATCGACGGAATCCCCGCCCCCAGCTCAAGTGGCACCGCTAGCGGCGACAAAATCCCCTACTGGTCCTACTTCACTAAACTCATCACCCCCAAAGAGACCAAAATCGTTAATATCGGGAGTATGACGAGTGATCCCGATCTCGGCATCTACGGTTGCTGCGCCTCTCTCGCCATCGGCAGCGTCGACAACTCTCGCCGCCTCCTCAAACCCAACGCCGACCAAGACACCACCATCGGCGAAATCCTCACCAGTGATCCCCTCCTCAAACCCAAAACCGTCCTCCATATTTCCGACGGACTGATCCTTCAATTCGCTGGTGGGAAAGATTTCGACGCCAACTACGCCTCCACCCCAGGGCTCCTCCTCGCCTCCACTGATCCCGTCGCCCTTGACAGCATTGCCCTCGCCCGCTTCGAGAAAATGCGTGCCAATCCAGGAGTCAGCGTTCCCCCCATCCCCAAGATTGGTAACGTACCCCACATCGCAGGCGCCGCCCTAGTCGGCGCAGGCACCACCGACCCCAAACAAATGGAAATTCTTAAGGTAAAATAAAAAACCAAAAAAGGGATTAAGTTTTTTAGGGGGGAAGGGGTTCAGGGTGGCGGACCGCTCGAATTAAGGCAGACAGAACTTTTTCTGCTTCCTCGATCTTTTCTGGGTACACCTCCACCTCAGGAATCCCTAAATAATTGAGCCGCGTGGCAAGGCTTGCTTGGTAATTTAATTCCCGCAGCGATCCAAAGGCAATTTCCAGGAAGCGCAAATATTCCGTTCGGCTTTCCCTTGAGCATCCTTCAACAATATTAGAAGGAACGGACACCGCCGCTCTTCTCATTTGAGAAACCAGACCGTAAATCTCCTCTCGTGGAAATTGTTTCGTTATCTTATAGGTCATCAGCGCAATCTCATCGGCTAAAGCAAAAGCCCTTAATGTTCGATGGTCTCGCATAAATAAGATTTTTCTTTTTTCTCAACTCCTTAACCCCTTAATCCCTTAATCCCTTAGTTCCCTTCCTCCCTCATCCCCCAATCGCCTGCACCTCGATCCCAAACCGAAAACTCCCCACCCCCACCCCTCTCCACTCCAACTTCGCTTTTACCCCTCCTTTCCACACCGCAAGCCGCTCATCCCACTCCAGCAACATCTTTGGGCCCTCTGTCTCAGCACGAGCCGCCACCCCTTTTGGTAAAAGCACTAGCACTCCCTCCATCGAAAAAAGCGAAAACCTCGCCTCCGAAATCTCCGCCAGCAACGCACTCACCGACGGTACCGCCTTCCGTAAATACGGAGCCACATCCGCCATCAACTTCCTCCCCTCCTTATCATCTCCCCCCTCCAACAACCCTTCCACCAACTCCACTCCCGCCGAGGCCACCCCCGTCAACCCACCCAGCTCAGGCCGATCCGAGTGCAAAGAGAACGAAAGTGTCAGCGGCAAAGCGTGCCGATCCGACCTCAACTTCGGCGCCACCGCCTGAAAAAGCTCCGCCTTGTCCCACGTCAAAATATCCCCTGCCATCGGCACGTTCGTCTCATAACGAAATCTTCCCACCCCACTCGCCGCCTCACATCCCAACCACTTCATCCTTCGTAAATAATCACCCGAACGCACTTGACTCAGCCCCGCATCAGGCCGACTCATCCAACCCTCCTTCTTTTTTCGTACCGAATCTTTCCTCACTCCAATCTCCACATCTTCCAGCACCAGCTCGGGTTGGGATATCCGCACGCTAAATCCCCCCGCCTGATTCGTCGGCTCTCCCAAATCTTCCACCACTAACTCCACCGCGAAAACCTCTTTTCCTTTTCTCTTAAACTCCACCACTACCCGGTCCCCATGCGAAAGCCCTTTCTCCAGCACCCCAAAGAAACGGGCCTCCTCATCATCATCGACCCCGCCGCGCAGAAACTTTAACAACGCCGCTACCAAACCAAAGGCAGGGGCGATCGGACCCAGAAAAAGCCCCCAAACCGTTCCAGGCCCAGGAATCGCACCCGACAGCGCCTCCGCCACCCCAGCGGCCTTATCCAGAGCGCGACGCGACTCCTCATCCGACTCGGTTACCCCAACAGTAATTCCCACCCCTCCTGGATTCCTTCCCAGATAAGCTACGCGCCTCAGATACTTCTGACTCACTGGACCCACCCCACTGAATGGCAACACTGTGGACTGCCCAGCTAGCGTGAGTTCAATCACCCCCTCACGATTCGGCCCAAGGTCACGGGAAACGAATGTTCGAGGATCCACCCGCACCTCTTTGAGGAATATCGCCAGCAGATTCTTAGCTGGGATCGGCCCAACCGCACCTACGCCGGGAACCACCCTCACCTTTGCGCCCGCACTAAAAAGGATACGATCCAATCCCATCTCCCCATCCTTGGCTCCTCCCGCCATAAATCAATCGAGTAGTTTTTTCAAAAAGAGGACGCGAGACGAAAAACACCCACCGGTACCCCCCCAGCTGTAATCGAGGTCGGACCTAGGCTCGGCGTGCACCACCTAATCCGTTTATAAACAAGAAAAGCCCTCTTTGGTTGCCGCCCTTTTTAGGTTCTGATCCCCAGTCAGAAAGTTCTGGTTTTTCGGGTGATTTCCGCATGCGCCCAAAGCAGCCGCAAGCTGAAGCGAGTCGGCCGAGCGCAACCCGTGAACCCGAATCAATCTCTTGGCCATTTCACGTATTGAATCGGTGGGTTGAATTTCAATCCATGAGTTAGACAAAAAGGTGAGGCGGGTTCTTGCTCTCTCAGCATTGCTGGCATCAATTTCACTATTGGAGGAGCGCCGAAATAAGGCGGATTCAACTTCCACAGATGTACCCCACCACACAACCATCAAGGGATCTTGCTCCAACTGTTTCAGTCGTTCGCTGGACGTTTCCTCCATCCACAAGAGGGGGGCGATCGCGGACGTGTCCCAGAATCTCACCGGCTTTGCTGCCGCTCATCGAGCACGGCGGCCGTCAGACTAGAACCTTGTGCTGTGGGCAAGCGATTGAAGGCGGCGAGATCGAGTTTGCGACGCGCTGCTTTTCCCTCCCCTTGTTCGAGGGCATTTCGTATTTCCTGTGGCCATGACGCAGAATCCACAGGCTCCAGGACAGCGACAACTTTACGGTGGTCGGTAATCAAGACACTCTGACCGGCTTTCACTTTCTCCAAATAACCGCTTAATGAGTTCTTAACTTTAGACACACTAGCTTGAATCATATGTCTAGTATGGCCTTTTTCAGCAGAAAGTCAACCCTCCACTTCAGGGCGCGTCTGCGTCTATACCCCGACCGGCGTCGGGGCCGCAAGTGCGGGAGCGGGCTGTCCCTAGCCCGCCTGCACTCAATTCTGTGTGCCCAATCGCTCAGCTAGGCGACCTCGGAGATGTCGCCGCTACCTAAGCTTCTAACTCTGAAACCACTTTCCCACATTCTCACCTTCACACATTGGAACTGCCCCAATTCCCCTTCGCGAACCGCTTCCGCACAAAAAACAAAGGGCGGATCCCGAAGGATCCGCCCTTTGCCAACAAGAAAGATTACCGAACCGACTTAACTTTTCCGACGAGCGCGAAGCGCAACCAATCCGGCCATTCCAAGAGCCAAGAGAGAGGCCGAGGAAGGCTCGGGGATGGCTACACCTAGATTAAAAGCGGAGCTTGTCGCAAGATTAGCAGTAATGTCAGTTCCAACATAATCCCCAGTTTGAGAGTAAGCCATTAAAGTCGCCGTTGCACCTGTGTTTGCAGGCAGAATCCACGCTATGGCATCTCCAACCGAACCAGCAGCTGAGTCAATGGAACTAGTCCTATACGTTCCAAATGCGATCGAAGCGCCACCACTCGCAAGGATCGATTTTCCACCAGTAAATGCACCTGTGGTGAAGCTAACATCGCTTGATGTAAGCCCATTAACAAAAAGGGCGGTAATAGTCTGCCCTGCAGCGACTGGCGCATTGTATAGCTCCGTCCATGTGCCAGAAGCAACGCCTGCCCCAATGGCTGTAGCAAACAGGAGGGTATCTGACGATTTGACTATGCTGGTCGCTCCAACGGTAAACACACCAGAATCAAACGCATTATCAGTACCACTCGATATAAAGAATACCGTTCCTGAGCTAATAATAGCTCCTCCTGATCTTAATTCTCCCATGTCATACGACATTAATGTCGATGCTTTTACAGTTGGGACAAATGCGATTAGCAGTGCCGCCAGAATGTGAATTTTATTTTTCATTTGTTTTATCTTTCTTTGTTTCTTTGTTTCTTTGTTTCTTTGTTTGTTTATTACAAGGCTACATTTGATGCGTTGACTAAGACCTTATCCAAGCCATCACTTGTGTACTTTCGGACAACTATTGCAGAACCAGAAGGAATTATTGGATCAACGGCAGTCGTTGTGCTTGAGGTATCGTACCAAGCACCCGCGTACCTAAAGTAAATTTTCGATGGTGCACGGTTAATACCAGTACCGGTTGTAGAATATACTAAAACCTGATCCCTTCGTGCTACGGTGGTCTTTCCCGTGCTTTGCAGAAAATTCGCATCGGTGAAACCTATCGCCGAAAGCAGATAATCGGACGCTCTTGGCAGGGCCATCGGATTGTCGTTCGCTGCAGAACTCGATGTAGCTAAGTAGATTGAATCGCTTTTAGTTAACAATCCTCCCACGACTGTCGCATTTAATTCCACAGGGGTTCCACCCGTATTCCTGTGAACAATATACTGCCCAGGTTCAACAATCGTATCCCCAGCTTTTACTCCTGTTGCCCCAGTGCTTACCCAATCAGCTAAGGTGGGGTTATAAAAATACAAAGTCGATGGAGCACGATTAATTCCCATCGCGACAAAATTTGGCAGGACCAATTGTGTACGCCGGGCTACAGTAGTAGTTCCCGTCGATGGTGTGAAGGAAACGCCAGAGTCTGCAGATGGAAACATGGTGTTAAGGGTCCAATACGGACGTAACTCAATCGCTGTAATATCTGCAGAAACAAGCGTCAAACCATCGCGAGCGACTACAAGGTCTCCTGTCCCGTTCGATACAACTCTGAATGTCGTTCCTGTTAGGTTTCCAGCTGTAACTAGAGCAAAATATGTCTTCGGTTGGGTGTTAGCAACATATTGAAAGCCATTGGCGATGAAGGTCGCACCAGTACAAGACAAAGTTGCATTATCACCACTGGTGGCCACGCTGCTGACGGTTCCTGTGAACTCTACGGGTCTTTGAACTTGAGGAGCGATGATTGTGTCGGACCCAGCGGCTAATGTCTGCTTAACATACCCCACGATATCACTGTTGACAGTGGTTTGTGCATTCACCGACATGGCGGCGAGAGCGAGAATTGCGAGCGAGAGGTTTAGTTTTTTCATATTTGGTGTCTCCTTCATAAAGACAACTTGCATCAGGTTATGTTCAAAATCAAGGGGAAATTTTTGCTTGCCATAAGATTGTCACATTTCCTTAACTAAAACTGCCTGTAAGTGTAAGTCATTGCTAATTAGCAGTTATCAGCTTTAGGACCGTTCAATTTGCTAGTCGTGCTTATAAAGTAAGTAAAATATTTTTCGGGCCCAAAAATTTTAACCATCAAAAAGGGCTGTTCTTAACTCGGCGAGTTTTATGGCAGACCGATCCTACGCCCGGTCTCTACCACCGCGGAATCACCATTTTGCCCTGACAAAAAATTAATCTTCCGCTCCCCACCCGTTCGGAGCCACAATAGCCCTCGTGCCCTCCCCTCGCCCCTCCAAAAAAACCAAGAAAAACAAATCAAAAGTTTCCCTACCCTCCTCCTCTACTTCTTCCGTCCCCCTACGTAGCCCCAGCGACGGCGCTCGGCCTCTCGACGACGACTACTCTCCCGCTCACCAGCACAATACGCGTCGCCTCCTCCTTAAACTTTCAGGCGAGACGCTAGCCGAATCTGGTAATCATCTCTCCACGGTCGTCACTCGGCGCCTCGCTCATCAGATCCGCGATATCCTCTCTCCCTCCCTCCAACTGGCCATCGTCATTGGAGGCGGCAACATCTGGCGGGGTGCCCCTGCCAGTGGCGAAGGTCGCATGGATCGCAATACCGCCGACTACATGGGCATGCTCGCCACCGTAATTAACTCCCTCGCCCTACAAGACGCCCTCGAACATGCTGGGGTCGAAACCCGCGTCATGACCGCGATCGAAATGAATAATGTGGCCGAACCTTTTATCCGACGACGAGCCCTACGCCATCTCGAAAAAGGTCGTGTGGTCATCTTCGCCGCTGGCACAGGCCACCCCTTCTTTTCCACCGATACCACCGCCGCCCTTCGCGCCAGCGAGATCGGGGCGGATGCCCTCCTCAAGGCCACCAAGGTAGACGGAATCTACGATTCAGATCCCAAGACCAACCCCCGCGCTCAACGCTTTCAAACCATCACCTACGGGGACGCCCTACGCCGCCGCCTGCAAATCATGGATTCCACCGCTTTCTCCCTCTGTATGGATAATAAAATCCCCATCGTGGTGTTCGATGTTTTCCGAGAGGGGAATCTGCGGGCCGCCGCCCAAGGTCGCCCCGTCGGAACCCGTGTCATCGTAGGCGATTAAAACACTCGAGCTGTTCGCCCAAGCTAAGGTAGGGCGGGCTTTCCCTAGCCCGCCGATCCAAAGCTTATATCTTCCAAACTCCAGTCAGCCCTACCGCTAATCCACACGTCTCGCCAGGCGACCCCTCAAGGCGGGCCATTACAGATACAGAGAGAAATTTAATTGAAGATTAGGAATGCAAGGGGTGGATGTTGACGGAAGTGGAGGGGAAGATAGTTTGTATCCATGAGCGTGACGGAGATGGAAAAAGCTCTTGCGACGATGCCCGTCCAAGAAAAAAGAGAAGTGGCGGAATGGCTTCTAGGACAAATCGAAGATCAGATTCCAAAAGACTTTTTTTTAGGTCTGCAACAGGCGCGTGAGGGCCGGACGCTCCTGATGGAGGAAGCCCTGCCTCGTTCCGCATGTGCGGGACTTTGAAGGATAAATTTCAGTTCGGCCCTAGGTAGGCCACTTTCGGTGAAAGTAGTAAAGCTGGACTTTGCATTTTTGAATTATCCATCGGCGGACCAAGGATGGTCCGCCCTACCAAGATTGTGCGCACGTCTTTGAATTTTACATTTTTGATCCCACCTCGAGTCGGCGCCCCGCAACCGCGGGATTCGCACATTCTAACATTCTGACCTTCTGACCTATCTACCCCCCTCTTTCTTTCTTCCGAATTGCTTTCTTTCTTCCTACTCTTTCGAGCATATGTCGGCGCCCCAAATCAATATTTCTGATGTCGCCTCTCTGGCCCGCCTCACCCTCACCCCCGACGAAACGGCAAAGTTCTCCGCTCAACTCACCCAAATCCTCGGCCATATGGAAACCCTCAGCCAAATCGCCACGGGCGCTGTTCCCGAGGTCACCCCCCCCGCCCAACCCGCCCTCCGCCAGGACATCCCCACCCCCAGCCTCTCCATCGAAGCCGCCCTCTCCAACGCTCCCGCCCAAGCCAACGACCTCATCCTCGTTCCCAGAATTCTCGAATGAGCCTAGCCTACGAAACCATCGCCACGCTCCGGCGTCGCCTGCTCTCCAAGGAGATTCATCCGCGCGATATTCTCAAAGATCTCTTCACCCAGATCGATGCCCGCGAAAAAACTCTCCACGCCTACACCTATCTCCATCGCGAGAGCGCCCTCGCCGCTGCTGAAAAAGCCGATCTCTCTCTTCCCCTCGGTGGCATCCCCATCGCCCTCAAAGATAATCTCAATACCCTCGGCGATCCCTGCACCTGCGCTTCCAAAATTCTCGAGGGATACAAAGCCCCCTATGATGCCACCGCCGTTTCCCTCCTCCGCCAAGCGGGTTCCATCCTCCTCGGTCGCACCAATATGGACGAATTTGCCATGGGCTCCTCGACTGAAAACTCCGCCCTCGGCCTCACCCGCAATCCCTGGGATCCCACTCGCATCCCTGGTGGCTCTTCAGGAGGTTCTGCCGCCGCCGTCGCCGGTCGTATCGCCCTCGCTGCCCTCGGTTCAGACACAGGCGGCTCCATCCGCCAACCCGCCGCCCTCTGCGGTTGTGTCGGACTCAAACCCACCTACGGTCGCGTCTCCCGCTACGGCCTCGTCGCCTTCGCCTCTTCCCTCGATCAGATCGGCCCGCTCACCCGCACGGTAGAGGATTCCGCTCTCCTCCTTTCCGTCCTCGCCGGCCACGACCCTCGAGATAACACCACCGATCTCCGACCCCCCGAAAAGTTTCTCACCCAAAAAAATGGCTCAGTCCAAGGCCTGCGCGTCGGACTGCCCAAAGAATATTTTCTCCCAGGGATGGATTCAGAAACCGAATCCGCTATTCGCTCCGCCGCCGATTGGTTCAAGAAAAACGGTGCTACTCTCGTCGACGTTTCCCTTCCCCACACTCCCACTGCCATCGCCGTCTACTACATCCTCGCCACTGCCGAGGCTTCCGCCAATCTCGCCCGCTTCGACGGAGTCCGCTACGGCCGACGCGCCACCGATGCCCGCGATGTTCTCGACCTCTACCATCGCACCCGCTCGGAAGGATTTGGAGCAGAAGTCAAACGCCGCATCATCCTCGGCACCTTTGTCCTCAGCCAAGGCTACGCCGACGCCTACTATCGCCAGGCCCAAAAAGTTCGCGCCCTCCTCCGCCAAGATTTTGAAAAAGCCTTCACCCAGTGCGATCTCCTTCTCACCCCCACCAGCCCCGAGCCCGCCTTCCCCCTTGGCGAACGCACCCAAGACCCTCTCAAAATGTACCTCGCCGACGTTTTCACTATCTCGACCAATCTAGCAGGAAACGGAGCCATCTCCCTCCCCTGCGGTTTCACAAAATCAAATCTGCCCATCGGACTGCAGTTGATCGGTCCCCGCTTCGGAGAAGAAACTATTCTCCGCGCCGCCCACGCCTTCGAACAATCCCACGACTTCCTTCAAAGGCTACCCCCTTCATGAATACCCCCGCCAAATGGGAAGCGGTCATCGGACTGGAAGTGCATGTGCAACTTCTTACCCAAACCAAAATGTTTTGCGGTTGCACCAACCACTACGGGGATGCCCCGACCAGCCACGTCTGCCCCGTCTGTCTCGGCTTGCCAGGCAGTCTTCCCGTCCCCAACGAAGAAGCGATTCGTCTCACTCTTCTCACGGGGCTAATGCTCGGCTGCACCCTCGCCCCCGTGGCGCGGTTTGATCGCAAAAATTATTTTTACCCCGATATGCCCAAGAATTATCAGATCAGTCAGTACGACGATCCTCTTTGCGCCGGCGGTCAGGTCCCCCTCGACCCCTTCCTTTTTCCCAAAGAAATCCAAGACACCGCCGAAGCCAAAGCAGGCCGAGCGATTCGCCTCACCCGCATCCACCTCGAGGAGGATGTCGCCAAATCTTTCCACTTTGAAGATCGCAGCGGAATCGATTTTAACCGAGCTGGCACCCCCTTAATGGAGATCGTCTCCGAAGCGGACTTACGCACCCCAGGCGAAGCCTTCTCCTTTCTCGGTTCCCTCCGCCAAGTTCTCCTCGCAGGCCACGTCAGCCATGCGGATATGGAAAAAGGCCAAATGCGCTGCGACGTGAACGTTTCCGTACGGCCCATCGGCCAAAAAGAGTTTGGCACTAAAGTGGAGCTAAAGAATCTCAACTCCACCAGTGGTGTCCGCCGAGCTTTAACCTACGAGATCGCTCGACAGATCGCCGCTTGCGAAAAAGGCGAGGCCATCGCCCACGAAACCCGCCGCTGGGATGATGAAGCTGGCGCCACCTTCACCATGCGGACCAAGGAAAAAGCCCACGACTACCGTTACTTCCCCGATCCCGATCTTCTTCCCGTGCGCACCGATCAAGGGCTGCTGGAGGCAGCTCGGACTCGCCTCCCTGAGCTTCCCACCGTTCTGCAATCGCGCCTTATCCAATCCTTCGGAGTCACCGCCTACCAAGCCAGCGTCCTGGGGGCGGACCGCATCCTTTGTGCCTACTTTGAAAAAGCGGCCGCTCAGGCCAAAAGCAAAGCCACCGTCGCCAACTGGATCCTCAACGACTTCCTCTCCACCCAGCCTGACCCTACCACCACCCCTATCCTCCCCGAGTTTTTTGGCGAGCTGGCCGATCTCGTGGCCGACGGCACGATTAACAGTGCCCAAGCAAAAAAAGTCTTCGCCGAACTCATGGCCAATCCCGCCTCGCCCCGCGAAATCGTTAAACGCCTCGGCCTAGCCCAGATTTCCGATGCTTCCGCCCTCGGCACGTACTGCGACGAAGCCATCGTGGCTAATCCGCGTAGCGTCGAAGATTACCGAGCGGGCAAGACCAACGCCATCAACGCGCTCAAGGGTTTTGTCATGAAAAAAAGTCAGGGCAAAGCCAATCCCCTTCAAGTAGACGAAATTTTAAAGGCGAAACTTTCCGCTTAGACGGTTGCCCTTCTTCCCTCCTTGGGCGATCTTTCTTCACGGCCATGATCTCCAACGAAGCCTACGTCCTCGAACTCCTCCAGAACTCAGGGTCGGTTACCCTAGAGGACATGGTCGCCTGTCAGCAGGAAGCGGCAGCCAACGGTCTTTCCACGCTCGAGAGCATCAGCAAGCGGGGCCTACTCACCCAAGATCAAATTTTGGAAATCGTGGCCAAAGATTGCGGAATGGAATTCGAAGCCACGATCGAGCATGTCGATGAAGATGTCCTCAGCACGATTCAACCCAGCGACAGTCGTCGCTACCATGCTCTTCCCGTCCGCCGCCTGCCCTCAGGCTTGCGCATCGCCATTTCCGATCCTCTCGATTTCGAGACACTCGACGCCCTGCGCTACCTCTTGAAGACCGATCTCGAACCAGTGGTGGTTCCACTGGCCAGAATCGACGAGGCGATTGTTAAGTTCTTCGGCAAGAACGATGAATCTTTGCAAACCTTGATGGCCAACATGGATGGCAGTGAGCTGGAACTAAAAACCGCAGGGGGCGAAGAAAACGAGGAAACAGCCGAAGGGGACGCCCCCATCATCCGCATGGTCTATGGACTCATTTTGGAAGCGCACCGTCTGCGGGCGAGTGACATCCATATCGAACCTCTCGAGAAAAGACTGCGTCTGCGTTATCGCATCGACGGAAATATGCAGGAGATGCGGGATCCGCCCAAACGCCTTCAATCGAGCATCATCAGTCGAATCAAAATCATGTCGAATATCAGCATCGCCGAAAAACGCCTTCCCTTGGACGGTCGTATTACTTTGGCCACCGTGGATGGTCCCACTCTCGATCTTCGCGTCTCTACCGTCCCCACTATTCACGGGGAATCGGTCGTCATGCGAATTCTGGACAAGAAAAATCTGATGCTGGGTCTGCCGGAACTGGGTTTCTTTGCCGACGATCAACTCATTCTCGAACGTGTGATTAACTATGCCGACGGAATCTTTTTGGTCACGGGTCCCACTGGATCGGGCAAATCGACCACCCTCTACGCCTGCTTGAACATGATCAATAAACCAGATCGAAAATTAATTACAGTGGAAGACCCCGTCGAGTATCAGTTGGCAGGCGTCAATCAGGTCGCCGTCAACACCGACATTGGCATGACCTTTGCCGCCGCTCTCCGTGCCATGCTCCGCCAAGCCCCCAACATCATCATGGTGGGAGAAATTCGAGACGTAGAAACCGCCTCCATCGCCATCAATGCCTCCCTCACGGGACATTTGGTTTTTTCCAGCCTGCACACCAACGATGCCCCCAGCGCCATCACCCGCTTGGTCGATATGGGGGTAAAGCCTTTTCTCGTCTCCTCCTCGATTCGCGCGGTCCTCGCCCAACGCCTCATCCGCAAAATCTGTCCCGATTGCAAACAACCCTACACCCCCACCGATCTCGAACTGCGCGCCCTCAACCTTAGCACCTCCAATCTCGCAGAAGCCCGTTTCTCCAAAGGCCACGGGTGCGATCGCTGTCGCGGCACTGGCTACCGAGGACGGGCAGGCATTTTCGAGATTTTTGTGGTGGATGACGAAATGCGCCACTTGATCAATGAAGGTGTTCCCGTTTCCAAGATTCGCCAGCGAGCCCGCGACTTGGGCATGCGCACCTTGCGTGAGGACGGAATTCGTAAGGTGGTCTCCGGTATGACTACCCCAGAAGAGGTGATTTCCGCCACGATGTCGGATAAGGATTAATCCATGGACGCCCGCTTCCTCCTCCCCTTCCTTGAAGAGCAGACCATTCTCTCCACGGAACAGGCACGAGAAATTTCCGAGGAGCAAAATCGAACGGGTAAGCCGGTCGAAGCAATTCTGGCCAATTTCGGCATCATTCAACTTCCTCAGATTCTCGAAAAGATTTCCGATAGCCTAGGCCTTCCCCTAATTGCGGATCTCACTGGACTCGACCTCAGTCCCGAACTACTCGCCCGAATTCCGCCTCACACCGCCCGTAATTTAGGGGCTCTGCCTGTAGCGGGCGACGCTACCACTTTGACCGTAGCGTTGGCCGATCCGCTCGCCACCCAAGCCTTGGAAGACCTGCGTTTCGCCACAGGCATGGAAATCGCCCAAGTCGTCGCCCCGCCAGATCAAATTCAACCTCTCCTCGACAAACACTACGGCTCAGCCGAGGTCAATATCGATGAACTGCTCACCGAATTGGAGAATGCTCCCGATAGCGCCCTGACCGCCGAGGGAGTTGACCTCAGCGAAGCAGGTAGCGCTCCGATCATCAAATATGTCAACACGATCATCGCTCGAGCGATTCACGCCAAGGCGAGTGACATCCATTTCGAACCTTTCGAAAAGGAATTTAAAATTCGATATCGGGTTGACGGGGCTCTCTACGAGATGGCTCCGCCCCCACGGCGCCTAGCGATTCCCCTCACCTCCAGAATTAAAGTCATGGCTAACTTAAATATCGCCGAACGCCGCGTTCCTCAGGACGGCCGAATCCAAACAATTCTCGCAGGTCGCCAAGTCGATTTGCGAGTCTCCACTCTCCCCACCCAGTATGGAGAAAGCGTCGTGCTCCGTATTCTCGATCGTACGGTGGTCAATCTAGATCTGGAGAAGCTAGGCATTCCAAAACACATTTTCGACTATATCTGCGAAACCGTGGAAAAACCCAACGGCATCTTTATTGTCACGGGTCCCACAGGTTCGGGCAAAACCACCACCCTCTACTCCTGCCTCGGACGGATCAATACCATCGACACGAAAATTCTCACAGTCGAGGATCCGGTCGAATACGAATTGGAGGGCATAATTCAAGTTCCCGCCAACGAAGCCATCGGTCTGACCTTTGCCCGCGCCTTGCGTGCCTTCTTGCGGCAAGATCCCGATAAGATTCTTGTCGGAGAAACCCGCGACTTGGAAACCGCCCAGATCGCCATTCAAGCCAGTCTGACGGGCCACTTGGTCATGACTAGTCTACACACCAACGATGCCGCCGGGGCGGTCACCCGCCTTCTGGATATGGGAGTGGAACCCTTCCTAATGTCCGCCACCATGGAGGGCATTCTGGCCCAGCGTCTTCTCCGCCGAGTGTGCAAGGAGTGCCGCACTCCCTTTCCCCCTAAAGAGGATGTCCTCGCCCAGCTAGGAATGACCGCCTCAGAGGTCGGAGACCGTCCCTTCTACTTCGGTAAAGGTTGCGAGGTCTGCAACGGTACAGGCTACAAAGGGCGTGTGGGTATTTATGAGCTTCTCGACATCCGAGAACCGATTCGACAGTTGATCAATGAGCGTGCACCTTCAGTTGTTATTCGCCAAAAAGGAATTGAACTCGGCATGACCACTCTACGCCAAGACGGTATCCGCAATCTTCTCGAAGGCCACACCAGCATCGAGGAAGTGCTCAAGTACACCTAATCGCTATGCCCCTTTTTGCCTACTCCGCGGTCGATGCCCAAGGAAAAACCCACCAGGGAACTCTTGAGGCCAACAGTGCCGCAGATGCCGCAGCCTCCATCAAGAAAAAGGGGCAGTTCCCCACCAATATTTCCGAAACCACCGCCGCCGCTGCAGGCAAAGCAACCAGCAAGGGCTTTTCCTTTAAGTTTTCTTTGGGGGGCGGTGGAGGCACTGGCAAAGTTCCCGGCAAAACCCTAACCGTTTTTACCCGCCAGCTTTCTACCTTAATTAGCGCGGGTCTGCCTCTCCTTCGCAGCCTGCGCACTTTGGGAAAACAGGAAAAAGATGCCAACCTTAAAAAGATCATGCTGGGCTTGTCCGAGTCGGTCGAGGGAGGCACAACTTTTTCCGAAGCTCTCTCCCAGCACCCCAAGGCCTTCAACAAACTATACGTCAACATGGTCAAGGCCGGTGAGCTGGGTGGTGTTCTCGAAATCGTTCTCACCCGTTTGGCAGAGTTCGCCGAAAAAAGTCAACGGATCAAAGGCAAAGTCACCTCCGCCATGGTCTATCCCCTCGTGGTCTTAACCATTGCCGTCGGCATCGTCACCTTCCTTATGCTTTTTATCGTGCCCAAATTTGAAGCCATCTTCAAAGACATGCTCGGAGGCAGACCCCTGCCTTTCATTACTCAGATGATCATGGATCTCAGCCGATTCATTCAGGGAAATTTTCTCCTGATCGCGGGGGTTATTATTGTCGCGGTCTTTGCCACACGCTTTGCCATGAAGATGCCTGGGGTAGCCGCGGCTGTGGATAATTATAAACTCAAGATTCCCCTCTTCGGCGATATGTTAACCAAAACCTCCGTGGCACGCTTCAGCCGCACCCTAGGCACCTTGGTTTCTTCCGGGGTTCCCATTCTTCAGGCCCTCAACATTACCCGCGATACCGCAGGCAATCTGCGCGTGAGTAAAGCGGTCGAGAGTATTCACGACAACGTCAAGGAGGGGGAATCGATGGTCACCCCCATGGAAGCGAGCGGTATTTTTCCTCCGATGGTCGTCTCCATGGTCCAAGTCGGCGAAGAAACAGGACAACTGCCCGACATGTTAACCAAAGTTGCCGACGTTTTCGAAGAGGAGGTGGATAACGCAGTCTCCGGCCTCACTTCCCTCCTTGAACCCGTCATGATCGTTCTCCTCGCCCTCGTTGTCGGCACGATCGTCGTCGCCCTCTTTCTTCCACTCATCACTATCATCCAAGATTTGACCGGCGGCGCGTAGTCGGTGCTGGGCGACTCCATCCTGGAGGTCGTGGTCTGCCGATTCCGGGAAGATCTCGCTTGGACCCGTAATTTGCCCCACGGCGTTCCCGTAACCATCTATGACAAAACAGTCCCTCCCGATCCTCTTTGGCCTGGAGCCTTGCCCTTACCCAACATCAGTCGAGACGACTACGTCTGGTTACACCATCTGTTTGAACGCTATCATGATCTGGCCGACCTAACCATCTTCGCCCAAGGACGGCCTTTTGATCATGCCCCTGATCTTCATCGAGTCATCCGTCAACTCGCTCGTGCCGACGAACCCACCCCCGATTTCTGGTGGCTAGGATTTCTTTGGGAAACGGATAACGCTCGGGGCTATCCCTCGTTCGTTAACTGGACCAAAAATCCCACCCGACGAGAGCTGGATCTAGAAAGTTTTTTTCAAGCCCTTTGGCAAGAACCTGCCCCCGAAGTAGTCCGCTACGTGGGGGGAAGTCAGTTCGCCCTTTCCCGCTCGGCCGCTCACCGGCGTCCGCGGGAGTTTTATGCACGCGCTCGAGATATCTGCCTTAATTTTCCTGATGCCGCCCACTTCTTTGAACGAACCTGGGATCGAGTCTTTCTCGCCCCCCCTCTCGATCCTGCCCTTTTCGGTCCCTCGGGCCTTCGCCTACTGAAACCCGTGCGCCCGAAGACCCCAGCCAAACTTTTTTAGGGAGTATCCCCCTCCGCTTTGGGGGGCGCCTTGGCCCCAATTCTCGACTGCAAAGTGGAGAGCCTTTCGCGCAGGCTGGAGGGAAGCATGACTGTTCCTCCCTGAATATGGACTTCTCCCGCTTCGTTTCTTTTTAAGTCAGGTGTGTCCACTCCCTGCTGTCTCGACTCCTCTCTCAATAAATTCCCGTCGGCATTAACCACCGTAATTCGATGAACTCCCGCCGCCGTGGCGTAAAGAAGATGCAAATGATTTTCTGAATCAAATTCTGCTTTAGGTTTGCCCAAGGGCAGGTACGGCCCCAAGCGGCGCACGGGATAAACCAGATTCTGCTCGGGCACCTCCACCTTAAGATAGAGCCCCACGTTCGGATCTTCATAAAATTTAAGCAGAGAATAAATTCTCCGTTCCTTGCCATCTCCTCGTGGCACCGACCAGATCACCTCTCCTTTACCAACAAGAAAATCGAGAGACTCGGTCAACAACTTCTCGCCCGAGGGAAGGTTCACCGAGGCTCTCGCTCGATATCCCCCAGTATCGCGAACCAAATAATAAGGGGCCAAATCAACCGAAATAGCGGTGGACTCTCCCGCCTTCAAAATCTTGTCGGGAGGACTCAGCGGGCGCTCAGGCGGAATCAGCATTCCATCACGGGACTGCACAATCATCTCCAGCCAAGGTTGCCCCTTTACCTCGGTCAAACGAAGTTCCGTTGCTCCCTGATTTTTCAAACGGACCGTGAATGGAATGGGAGAAAATTGCAAATAGGCCGTCTTCGCCGTCTCCAGCCTAACGTCGACTTGCGCCCAACCCGCCGAGCAAGCCAGCCCAAGCAGGCAGAGGAGAGCTCGCGTAAAGCAATTCATACGTTAGGCAATATGCGGGCGGGCCTAACCCCACGGCAAGAGGTAAGGCAAGTTGGCCTTACGACCAACCGCAACACTTAGGAGAAAATTTTCCTAGCTCGAAGCGAGAACCGTCTCTGCCACCACAGCAGTTTCGAGCGGTGCTTCAGCAGTAAGGTTGTCAGAACCTTTCCGACTCGTGTCCAACCGGAGAGCGGCTCGCAGAGCCTTCTTCCAAGTGCCGTAGAAATGCTTTTTGCAGGCCGCGGCAAAGAGAGAAGGATTAGCTTTCTTAACCTCGGGAGTGATGAGCTTCACCCCTTGAGCCTTCAACTCCAAGATGCCTTCGGCCACCGATGCCTTCGTCCAACGCTTGCGACGGCGGATCTCATCATAATTGATTCCTGCACTTTCCAACGCCCGACCCCAGTTGCCGAAACGGCGCCGAGCCGTCGCGATAAGCTTGTTGGACGATTCATCCATCGACTTGGAGCTAAGATCTGCCCCTTCGGTTTGCAATCTGCGGATCTCTTCGAGGATCCCTTCCATATCCCAGCTGCGATACCGGTAGATTTCTTCCGAAGCCAAACCCGCTGCTTCCAAGGCCGCCCGCCAATCGCCAAAATATTTAGGCCGGATCGCCGCATAAACCATGGAGTTGTGTTGGCTCAGGGCCATCGAACGGAAGGAAAGATCGAAGCCGAGTGCGGCCAAGTTCCGAATCTCTTCCACGATCACCTCTTTCGACCACTTCCGATACTTGCGAACCGCCTCATAGGAAATGCCCGCCGCCTCCACTGCCTTCTGCCAGCTTCCGTAGTAACGGATCGATGCGGCCAAAAGCTCTTGATAGTTCAAACGAACGTGATTGGCATAGAGCGCTTCACCCTTTTCTTTCCACTGGCGAATTTCGGTAAGCACCCGCTCTGCACTCCAACGAAGATTTTTGCGTGATTTAATATTCATAGATTTCTTTATAGACGGAAAAATCTATTTGTCAAGTCACAGAGAATTTGCGTATCTACATATTATTGATGGTTATAGCTTTATAGTATTTAATCACCTCTAGATAGCCTCTTGGCCAATGAGACTGGCAATCCGGCCTTGAGAATTTTTGAGGCTGCTTTTTCCACATCGTAATCCACCCTCCGCAGGTCGACAATCTGCTCCTGGGAGTCGTATGTCACGTAAGCCGCCCGCCAATCCCCATCCCGCGGTTGCCCCACCGACCCCACATTAAAAAGAAATTTACGAGCCACCTTCAACCGCTCGGGGTGGACATCGACTCTGCGAAATTCAACTGGGCGCACCTCTTTTTCTTTCAAGAAAACCGCGGGCCGATGGGTATGTCCGATAAAACAAAGATTGGTTTTTTGATAAAAGAAACTCGTTTGTGCCTCAAGCCGAGTCGAAACATAGGCCCAATTTTCTGGACCGTCCAAAGTAGCATGCGCAAGAGTCAACGTTGTTTCTCCATGCAACAACGGCAGTCGTCGCAAATAATTCAACTGGGCTGGACTGAGCTTGCTCCGAGAAAAACTCAACGCCTCCTGCGCCTCCTTCGAGAAGGTTTCTGGACTTTGGGAGTGAGTCACCAACTCGTCATGATTTCCTTTCACCACTGGACAACCCAAAGCGCGCACCACCTCCACACATTCCGCAGGGTTCGCATTATAGCCAACTAAATCCCCAATGCAGAGAGGGTGGGTTACCTGCTGATCTTCCATATCCGCTAGCACCGCCTCCAAAGCTTCCAAATTCCCATGAACGTCGCCAAATATTCCGTATTTCATTTTATCTTCCCCACCTTTTTCTCCGCCACCTCTTTCTCCAGTCGCGTAATCTCGCGTTCCACCACTTCAGGCCTACGGGATTGGCTCGGCACATCACCCATCTCACGCCGTAAGTTTTTGAAATACTCTAGCGCCCCCTGCTTGTCCCCCGCTTTTTCCAAGGCGTAGCCAACGAACCGCTCTAAATAAGGAGGCGCATCCCCTTTGCTTAACGCTTCGCGGTAGCACCTAGCAGCCTCCTGATAATCTCCCAACCGTTGCCAATAAAGATCCCCCAATCGCTGGAAAAGAAGCGCTTTCTCTGGAACCGCCCTCGTTCCCCTCTCTAAAAGATCTCGCCCCGCCTCCACCCACCGCCGGGCCTCTATTTTCCGTTTCGTCTCACTACTCTCCCCGCTGTACCTTTCCGCCGCCACCGCCGCATTCCATGCCAAATGCCAGGAGGCCGTATCCCAGAAAACCGCAACTCGCGGTTGCAACATCGTTGCCAACTCCAATGCACTTCTAACTCGAACCCACTGCTGCTCTTCCCACGCCCCGTGAGCCTGCAACATCAGTGCATTTGCCGCCAGACCACGAAATCCCCCCAAGGCCGCCAAAGCCAGTCCTTGCCCTACTTTTTCGCGAATCGCTACCGTCGTCGGTCCGCTAAATCCGTAGGTCGCCTTCCTCTGATCTCGAGCCATCGCTTTTTCCCAGGGAATTTTGACTCCCCCCCAAACCAGCAAAAGGACCAACGCCCCAGCTACGGCCGCTATTGGCTTCAAATATCTCTCCCCTCAAACATGCAGGCCGCCGCCGCCAAAAGAACCCCGATATAAACTCCTGAGTACCCCACCACCTCCAGCGTCGTTCGCCAAACCACCACATTCCCCGCCACAATCTCATCGATCAGATTATAAAGATTAAAATCAGGCACAAGCAGGGCCACCCCCGCTAAAAAAATCCTCACCGTCCAGCGAGACACCTCCCCCGTCTCCAACCACTGCTCCCTCGCCACCGACTGCAAATGCCCAATCAGATAGACCAAGAGTGTCATCGCCATGACAAAAGTTGTCGAAGTCGCGATCGTGCTAAAAAATACCGCCAAAGCAGCTACCACCGCTAATTTTGCCCCCACTAATAAAACCGCTTGAAGTAAACGCGGGTCCATCGCCTCCGCCCGAATCGCGGCCGCTGCCTCAGGGTCCAGCCCCTCAGCTCGCAAAAACTGCCCCTCCTTCCAACCCAGAACCCCCCAGACCGCCAGCGCCATAATCACCACCATCAGGGCCAAATAAGCGGTCAGCCCAAAATATTTTCCCACGACAAATTCCCATCTGCGTAGAGGACGGCAAAGGGCCGTCAAAATCGTTCGTCTTTCAATCTCACCAGGAATTAACTGCGCCGCCCCCAGAAGCCCCACCAATAAACCCGTCAGACTGATCGCTGCATACCCCAGATCCTTTAGAAACTTAAACTGTTCTTGAAAGGAAAACTCCGTGAAATAGTTCGCCCCGCCGATCAAAACCAAAGCAAACACCAAAAGCACCGCAAACACCTTCTGCCGCACCGCTTCCAGAAAGGTGTTTCCCGCCACCGCAGAAATCCTACGCAAGCAGCCGATCATCGTCGCGTCTCCTCAGGCAAACTTCTCAGAAAATAATCTTCCAACCTCTCCCGCGGGGCCCCCTCCCTAACCACTTGCCCTCCCTTTTTCTTCAACCAAGCCAACAGCTCCTGCCGATCCCCCTCAGGCAACCCTTGCACTTTCACTTCCCACTCGTTTTTCTTCGTCAGCAGATCCTCTAATCGACCTTCCCGAAGCTTTTTCCCGCGGTGCAAAATAATCACCCGATCCGCCACATCCTCCACCTGCTCTAATAGATGACTCGAGAAAATCACCGTTTTTCCTCGCGCCTTCAGCTCGAGAATTAAATCTCGGATCTCTCGTGAGCCTGCGGGATCAACCCCCGCAGTGGGCTCATCCAACATCAGAATTTCTGGATCACCCACCAACGCTCCTGCCAGGCCAGCGCGTTGCAACATTCCCTTGGAGTAGGTGCGCAAGGGCCTTTTACCCGCTTCTCCACCTAACCGAACCAATTCAAGAAGTTCCTTCACTCTCTTCTCTAGCCCTGCCCCTCCCAAACCACTTAACCTCCCATAATATCGCACCAGCTCCGCTCCGCTCAAAAAAACTGGAAAGTAGGGATTTTCTGGAAGAAAGCCGATCTGCCGTCGGGCCGAAATCGTTCCCGCACGAAATCCGCACACCTCAGCCGATCCTGAAGTCGGCCGTAACAGGCCCAAAATCATTTTCATCGCCGTACTTTTTCCACTGCCATTGGGTCCAAGTAACCCAAAGACCTCCCCCTTCTGTACCTCCATTTCTAATCCTTCCAGTGCCAGAACTCGCCCCCGAAACCAGCCCATGGAGAACTCCTTTCGCAAAAGGTGGGTGTGGACGGCGGGGCTCACTGGATTTGAAAACCCTTGGTACCTGCAATGGCGTTAACTTCTTCCCCTACCACCTCACGAATAAAACTCGCGAGATGACTTTCCCCAATCTCCTTCTCCATTGCCTCCACTTCGTCTCGGTCTCCCTGTAAAAAAACCTCCACCCGTCCATCCGGCAGGTTCGCCGCATGGCCTGAGACCGTAAATCCTTCGGCTATCTGTCGAACACTGTATCGAAACCCGACTCCTTGGACCTTGCCTCGATATGCAATTTTCTTCGCCATCATCACGCACCTAATTTGCCTCCTCCGCCCAAAATCTTCAACCCCCACCCGCCCAAGAATCAACCCGACCACCCACCCGCTTCCCAGAAAAACCCCGCCTCCACCTCCCCAACATTTCCACATTCTTGGGAATGTCATAACGTCCCCCAATCCCGAAACTCGCATATCCGACTCGACCAAAAATCGCCGCACCGCCACTCTTCTTTATGCATCTCACCTTCCTCGGCACAGGCACTTCCCAAGGCGTCCCCATGCTCGCCTGTCACTGCCGCGTCTGCTCCTCCACCGACCCACGCGACCGTCGGTTCCGCTCATCCGTCTGGCTCGAAGACAAAAATCTCAGCGTCGTCATCGATACCTCTCCCGATTTTCGTTCCCAAGCTCTCCGCGCCGCTATTCCCCGCCTCGATGCCGTCGTCTACACCCACAGCCACGCCGATCATATCGCCGGCTTCGACGATCTCCGTACCTACTCAGTCAAAAATGGAAACCGCATTCCCCTCTACGCCGATCCCTTCACTCTCTCCCGCCTCGAAAAAGCCTTCGACTACGCTTTCGATCTCAAAATACGAAGCCCCGCCTACGTCTGCCCCGAACCACACCCCATCACCGGCCCTTTCACCATCGGCTCCACCACTTTCGTTCCCCTGCCCGTCCCCCACGGAAGTATTACCACCACTGGATTCCGAATCGACTCCGCAGGCCGCCCTCGCGCTGCCTACCTTCCCGACTGCGCCGCCGTCCCCCCACCCATCCGCGATCTTATTCGTAATATCCCTGTCCTCATCATCGACGGCCTCCGCGAAGAACCTCACCCCACCCACCTGACAATCGCCCAAGCCATCGAAATCGCCCAAGACCTCAAAGCCCAACGCACCTGGCTCACCCACCTCACCCACAACACACTCCATGCAGAACGCGACGCCACCCTCCCCCAAAATATCCGCCTCGCCTACGATGGCCTTCAGATCGATCTCTGAACTTTCTCCCCCACCGCCTCTCCCGCTAGGTTCATCCCCTATGCTCCGCGAACTCCTCGCCTTCCTCCTGTTCGCCTGCCTCGCCCTCAACCTCGTCGCCGCCCCCGAACCTGATCCCACCGCCACTTCCCCCACTTCAAATACCCCCGACCTCGCTGCCCATACCGTTGTCGTATTCAATCGCGCCGATCCCGATTCGCAATCCCTCGCCGAATTTTATGCCAAAGCCAGATCCATCCCCGCAGACCGAATCCTTAGCCTCGACGCCCCCCTCACCGAGGAAATTACCCGCGCCGAGTACGATTCAAAAATCCGTTTGCCACTAGAAGAAATCTTCACCTCCCGCGGTTGGCTTAAACGTGCCGAGAATTTCCTCCCCAATCCCATTCTCGGCCTACAAGGCTCCCTCCCCGTCCAACAAGCCCAAGACAATCCCATCTGGATCATGGTTCTCATCCGCGGAATCCCCCTAAAAATCTCCGAAGATCCTACCCTCGTCGCTCCCGAAACTCTCATGGTCCAGCTCCGCCCCAATGCCGCCGCCGTCGATTCAGAACTCGCCCTCCTCCCCATCCAAGGACTCCCACTCTACGGCCTCGTCGCCAACCCATATTTCGCGGACAAACGTATCCGACCCTTTGGCCAATTCTTCGCCAACTACATGATCCTCGTCACCCGCCTCGACGGCCCTACCCCCGCCATCGTTCGCCGCATGATCCAAGATGCGGTCGATACCGAAAAAACAGAACTCACCGGCCGCGCCTTTTTCGACCTCCGTTCCATCGAGAAAAAAGACGATCCCTACCGCATGGGCGATGACTGGATCGAACGCGCCTCTCTTCTTTTCCAAGCCCGCGGATTCGAAGTCGAAATTGACCGACGGCCCGACGTCGTTTCCAAATACGCCCCTTGGGATCAAATCGCTTTCTACGCAGGTTGGTACACCCAAGATTGTCACGGCCCCTTCGAAATGCCCTCCGCCCGCTTCCGCCGAGGAGCCATCGCCTACCACATCCACTCCTTCAGCGCCGAAACCGTCCGCTCTGAAACTAAAAACTGGGTCGGCCCTCTCCTCGCCCACGGGGCCACCGCCACCATGGGCGCAGTCTACGAGCCCTACCTCCGCTTCACCCCTGACATCAATCTCTTCGTCAGCTCTCTCCTCGCTGGCCTCTCTTTCGCAGAAGCCGCCTACCAATCCCAACTTACTCTCTCTTGGATGGTCACCTTCGTCGGCGATCCTCTCTACCGCCCCTTCCCTAGGAACTTTTACGAAAATCTCGACGCCGCCCAAACTTCCAACTCCCCTGATCTTCCCTGGTTCCGCCTCCGTAAAGCTCGCCTCCTCGCCAACGCTGGCTCCCTCTCCGAAACCCGTAGCGCCGTTACCCAACTCCTCGAAGACTTTCCCAAAAACGAAATCATCCTCGAGGGAAGCGCCGATATCTATCGCGATCTCAACGAGAAAAAAGATGCCGTCCGCCTCTACGATGAGACCCTCGATCTCCTTGGAAAAAAAGAACCCCGCGACCGCCTTCGCATCCTCATGAAACTCGCCGATCTTTATCGCCGCGACGATAAAACCAATCAAGCCATGGCTACCTACGAACAACTCATGACCGAATTCCCCGACGCCGCCAAAGGCACCGGCCTCGGAGATCGCGCCCTCGCCCTCGCCTCAGGAGAGGGAATCTCCGAACTGCCTAGCGCCCTCGCCGCCTATAAAGATGAAGTCGAAGCCGCCCAACTCGCCGCCGCCGTCGCCAAAGCCGCCGCCCAACCTCCCGCCAATGTCCGCCCCGAAGCCACCGCCGCAGATCAAGCCGCAGTGGCTCAAGCCGCAGGGTCCCGCCCCGCCCTCCCCGATACCACCACCCCACCCCACGCCCCCACCGCTCCTACTCCCACCCAACTGCCCACTCCAACCCCCGCCACCAACAACCTCACCGATCCCAACACCCCCAAGTAACTTCACTCCCCACCCAACCTCAAATCCTCCCCTTCGTACTTGGAACACCCCTCACCCGCGAATCTCTTCGCACCGCTTCCTCCAACGCCCGAGCCAAACCCTTGAAAATCGCCTCGATCTGGTGGTGTACATCCCTGCCATAAAGAATCTCCACATGTAGATTCATCCCAGATTGCACCGCCAACGATCGCAGGAACTCCTCCACTAACTGCGCCGGAAAATTCCCTGCCCGCCCGCGCCGATTCAACCCCCGTAACTCCAAATAAGGTCGCCCACTCAGATCCACCGCCACTCGCGCCAACGTCTCATCCATCGGCACATGCGCACAACCATACCGCCGGATCCCCTCCTTCTTCCCTAAGGCTGCCGCCAAAACCTGTCCCAAAACCAAACCCACATCCTCTACTGTGTGATGCAGGTCCACATCTAAATCCCCCTTCGCTTTCACCTCCAAATCCAACAACCCATGCCTCGCAAAAAGATTCAGCATGTGATCAAAGAAAGGAATCCCCGTCTTCACCTTCGCCGTCCCTCTCCCATCCAAATTTAACCGAACAGAAATCTCTGTCTCACTCGTCTTCCGAGTCTTCTGCGCTTGGCGTTTCCCTAATTTCTTCATCGCAACCTAGTTTCCACGGAATGAGCATGGGCGTCGAGTCGCTCTAACCGCGCTAAGACCCCCACCGCCTTGGCCGATTTTCTCACCGCCGCCTCCCCGTACTCCACCACGCTTACCCGTTTCACAAAATCCTCCACCCGCAACCCCGCAAAAGCCCTGCCCGCGCCTCCCGTCGGCAAAGTGTGGCTAGGTCCTGCTACGTAATCCCCTAAGGCCACCGCCGAATAGTTCCCGACAAAAACGGCCCCCGCACAACGGATTCCCACCGCAATTTTTTTTGCACCGCGACAGCACAAAGCAAGATGCTCCGGCGCAATCGCCTCCGCCCACTCCACCGCCTGCCTTAAAGTCTGCGTTCGCACCAGTGTCGTTCCCTGCCGCAATACATCCCGCAGATACTTCGCTCGAGGTTGCCGCGCACTCTGACTTAAAACCTGCGCGAGCACCTCCCCCAGAATCCTCCTCGAAGGGGTCAACAGATAGATCTGACTCCCTGGCCCATGTTCCGCCTGTGCCACCAAATCGGCCGCCACCCACTCAGGCCTGGCCGACTCATCCGCCACCACCGCAATCTCACTCGGCCCAGGAAGAAGATCAATTCCTACCCTCCCAAAAACCTGCCTCTTCGCTTCCACCACCCACCCGCTCCCTGGACCACAGATCTTCTCCACCGGACGAATCGTCTCCGTCCCATAGGCCATCGCCGCAATCGCCTGCGCACCTCCCACCTGATAAATCTCCGTCGCCCCCGCCTTCTGCAACGCCCACCCCAACACCGGATGAACCGGCCCAGGTGTGCAGGCCACAATCTGCTTCACCCCCGCAACTCGGGCCAGTACCACCGTCATCAAAGCCGTCGAAACCAGTGGAGCCGTTCCACCTGGCACATAAACTCCCACTCGGCCTAAAGCAGGAAAATTTTCCCCAGTCCGCGCACCCTGCCGATTGCGTCCCACCCACCCCTTCGGTCGAGTCCGCCTAGCAAACTCTGCAATATTCTTTTCCGCCAGCGCCAACGCTTTCCTCTCTTGGGCCGAAGGCGCTCGAAACCTTCCTCGAATTTTGAGCTCCCCTACGCGGAGTGACTTCTTAGCAAAACGATTGTGGATCCGCACCAAAGCCCGATCTCCGCCCCTTCGCACCTCCGTAATTATTTTTTCCACTGCCGCCCGTACTCGCCCGTCCGGTTCAGGAGTGCGCGTCAGCTCCGCCAAAACCTTGACCGCATCTTTTCTCTTACTCGTCTCGACGATTCTCATAAATGGACTACTCCCACTCAATCGTGGCCGGTGGCTTGGAACTAATATCCAGCACCACCCGATTAATCCCCTTCACTTCGTTGCAAATCCGATTCGAAATCCGTCCCAACAGATCTCCAGGTAACCGCACCCAATCCGCCGTCATCCCATCCTTACTTTCCACCACCCGAATCGCCACCGCATTGTCGTACGTCCGCTCATCTCCCATCACCCCCACACTGCGACAAGGCAAGAGCACCGCAAAACTTTGCCAAACCCGATAGTACCATCCTGAAGCTTTCATTTCCTCCACCACGATCGCATCCGCTTCTCGCAAAATCGATAGTTTTTGCTCCTCGATCGCTCCCAAACAGCGTACCGCTAGCCCCGGCCCTGGGAACGGTTGCCGCCAGACCATCTCTTTCGGTAAACCCAATACCGCCCCCACCTTGCGCACCTCATCTTTAAAAAGCTGCCGCAACGGTTCCACCAAGCCCAACTTCATTCGCTTGGGCAAGCCTCCCACATTGTGATGACTCTTAATCAAAGACGCAGGATTGCCCGCAATCGGCACGCTCTCAATCACGTCCGGATACAGCGTCCCTTGAGCCAAAAACTGGGCTCCGCGACCAACCTTCTTCGAAGCCTCGTTAAAAACGTGAATAAATTCCCGTCCGATGATCTTTCTCTTCCTCTCAGGATCCGACACCCCCCGTAATCTCCGCAAGAACCTCGCCCGCGCATCAATCACCGTCAGATTAAAATGCCGGTGCTTACCGAAGATTCTCTTCACGCTGGCCACCTCATCCTTTCGCAATAACCCATTATCCACAAAAATGCACCGCAACCGACTGCCAATCGCACGGTAAAGCAACGCCGCCGCCACACTCGAATCCACCCCTCCGCTCAATCCAAGAATCACTCGACCCGTTCCCACCTGCTCCCGTACCTCCGCCACCGCCTTTTTCAAAAACGAGCCCATCGTCCAAATTCCTCGGCAACCACAGATTTCTGTCAAAAAATTACCGATAATCTTCTGCCCCTTGGGGGTGTGAGAAACCTCAGGATGAAACTGCAACCCGTAGATATCCCCCTTTCGCACCACCGCATAAGGACTATTCTCCGTTGTCGCCACCGAAACAAAGCCACGCGGCAACCGGGTCACCCGATCCCCGTGACTATTCCAGATCTCCAACCGATTCGGCAACCGATCCAGCAAAGGACACGCCCGCTTCCGCCGCAAGATTCCCCTACCATATTCCCGCCTCGTTCCCCGTGCCACCTGCCCGCCAAACTCCTTCACCAAAAGCTGCATTCCATAGCAGATCCCCAAAATCGGAATTCCTAAATGAAATATCTTTCGATCCATCTTGGGTGCGTTTTTTCCGTAGACGCTGGCGGGTCCTCCGCTCAAAACAATTCCCCTCGGTCGTAGCGCTAACACTTTCTTCGCCGAAATCGTGTGAGGAACAATCTCCGAGAAAACCTTCGCCTCACGAATCCGCCGAGCAATCACTTGGGTGTACTGCGATCCAAAATCAAGGATCAGCACGCGCTCGGGGATCGAGGAAACAATCTTTACTGGCTTCAAGCGTACTACTTCACCTCTTCCTTCAGAATCGTCAAGCCCCACTGCGTACTTCTTCACAAGAACTACCACCGTTCAACTTTCTCCCTGCCCTACGTATTGCCCATCCCTCAGCAATCCGCTTTAACTTCCTTGTGCCCTGCCCGCCCATCCGCGCCGCCGTCCTCGACCTCGGTTCCAACACTTTTAAGCTTCTCCTCGCCGAACAGTTCGGTTCCACCCTCCACATCCATCACGAAAAAGCCTATCCCGTACGCCTTGGCCAAGGTGTCGCCCTTACGGGAAAAATCCAACCCACTACCTCTCGACGTGCTCTCCGACTCCTCACCCGCCTTCAACGTAAAATCCTCCTTTTCCATCCCAACAAAGTTCTCGCCGTCGCCACCGGAACTCTTCGCCTTGCCCGCAATCGCCAATCCTTTCTCCTTCCAGCCTCTCGCATCCTTGGGCGCAAGATTTCCCTCCTCACCGGCCACACCGAAGGTCGCCTTATCGCCCTCGCTGCACGCCAACTCTCCTCCACCCCCTCTCCCCGTTTTCACATCGACCTCGGTGGCGGGAGCCTCGAAGTCATCGACTCCCGTCATCCCTCCCGCCCAGCCATCTTTAGCCTCAATCTCGGTTGTGTCGCCATTCGCGACTCTCTACTCCCCCACCATCCTTCTTCCGCAAAAACTTGGCTCCACGCCACCACCCGAATTCAGCAATCCTTAAAAAAACTCCCTCGCCCACTTCGTACCTCCCACGCCAGCTTTTCCGGTGGCACCGGTCACGCCTACGCCTGTCTTCTCCAAGGCAAAAATATCAAGGCTCGCCGTCTCGAGGGGTTTCGCCTTCAGCTCACCAAGCTTGATTCTCTCATCGATCAAATTCGTCCCCTGACCCTTTCCCGCCTCCGCCGCCTGGCTGGCATGCCTGCCGATCGCGCGTCCGTCGCTCTCTCCGCATTTCTCGTCCTGCGCGAAACCATGGTCCGCCTTCAACTCACTTCCGTCCAACTCACCACCCACGGATTGCGCTATGGAGTCTGGCTCGACCAGATCGCTCCCGTACCCCTGAAAAAGATTATCCGATGATTCCATCTTCCCCCGCCATTCAGGAGGCCCACACCTTCATGAAAAAACATGAACGCGATCCCGCTCACGTTCGGCACGTCACTCTCTGGGCGGCTTTTCTTTTCCGTGAACTCCAGGCCCTCCACCAACTCTCCTCTACCGACGGGGAACTCCTCATTATCGCCTCCCTCCTCCATGACACCGGTTGGTCCTGCGCCACAGACGAAAAACCTCACCACAAGGAATCGGCCCGCCTCATCCGAGAACACTCATGGAATAATCTTACCAAAAAGCAATCTGCCCTCGTCGCTCTCCTCGCCCGCTATCACCGCAAAGCTCCTCCCTCCCCTCTCCACCAACGCTATCAAAATCTACCCAAAGAGCGGAAGCAGGCCCTGCAACACCTCGCAGGCATCCTCCGCGTAGCCGACGCTCTCGATCGCTCCCACCGCCAAAACCTCCACCCCTCCGAGCTCGAACTCCGACCCGGAGTCTGCCTCATTCGATCCAAAGGTACCGACCCCGAGGACGCCATCTTCGGCCTAGAACGCAAAGGAGATCTCTTTCAGCAAGCTTTCTCTCTGCAACCTTTCCTTAAATTAGTTTCCTAGCAGGAATGGCACGCCGTTGCCGTTCTGCTCTAATCCCTCTCTATGACCATGAAACGGTGGCGTCCTCAACTCATCGCCCTTGCCATCCTCCTCGCCTTCGTCGGCTTCTCCGCTAGTTACGTCCGCTACTTCGTCCGCGTCCGCACCCACAGCGTCATCGTCTTTTTTGTCCCCGGAGCTAGCCCCGAACTCCTCGCCCTCGCCCAAGCCCGCGACCCCAACCGCCGCCTCGCAGGGCTCGACCACGCCGATGGCATGGCCTTCGTCGAATCCCAATCCACCGATCACCTCACCGGCGACGCCGCCGCCCTCGCCTCTTTTCTCGCCACCGGCGAACCCGGCCCCTCCGGTCGCCTCAGCCTTCGCTACGACGGAAAACCTGCTGATACCCTACTCTACGAAGCCCAACGTAATGGTCGCGCCATCGGTATCATCTCCTCCGGCCCCATCACCTCCCCTGGCGTAGCCGCTTTTTACTCACACCAAGCCGACGCCTCAGTCTCCTCTACCATCGCCAATCAACTCCTCGACACCACTCGCATCGACCTCATCTTCGGTGGCGGTCGCGAAATTTTCACCGCCGAGAGACAGGCAGGCCACCGCAACCTCGAGCAGGAAGCCCAAAAGCTCGACTACACCCTTCTCTTCGATCGTGCCGGCCTCGAAAGCTTTCCCGCTTGGAATACCCGCAAAGCCTTCGGCCTTTTTGCCCCTGGCCCCCTTCCTCTCACCGCTGCCGCCGGAGAACCGGGCACCATCCGCCTCTCCGATCTAGTCCGCCGTGCCATCGAAACTCTCGCCTACAATTTCCTAGGCTATTTTCTCGTTATCGACCATCCCCTCGTCGCCCTAGCCGCTGGCCAAAACCAAGCAGATATCGCCGCCCGGCAGATTCAAGAGCTCGATCGTGCCGTCGATACCGCTCGTCAATATGCAGGCAAAAACACTCTGATCTTGATCTACTGCCCATACTCCGTCGGCGGCTTCCAATTTCTCGATGCCCCCACCCTGGGAAACAAAAAAACCTCCGCCCGCCTCCCCTCCCTCTCCTGGCATAATGGCCCAGGCAAAAAAGGCTCCGATCCCGCCGCCATCTCCACCGGAAAACTCGGCGCACCCTCCGCTGGCTTCGGTTGGGTCGTCGCCTACGGCAAAGGCTCCGAAAGAATTCATGGCATCCTTAACCCAGGCGAACTCCACGCCATCCTCAGTCGCCAGCTCTGAACCCCACCCAAATCCGCGAAATCTTGGCCACCCACGGCCTGCGCCCCCTGCGTCAGCTCGGCCAGAACTTTCTCGTCGAGCCCACTCTCGCCACCGTCATCGCCGCCGCCCTCCCCCCACCCAATCCCGAACCCGTTCAAGAAATTGGCCCTGGTCTCGGCGCACTCACACGCGCCCTCCTCACCGCAGGCCATACCATCGAAGCCTTCGAAATCGACCAAGGTCTAATCGCTTGGCTTCGCCAATCCTTCCAAAACGAACTTCGCTTCCAACTCATCGAAGGAGATGCCCTCCAAACCTTAGCCCAACATCCACCCCGCTCCTTCGTCTGCGGAAATCTCCCCTACTCCATCTCCACCCCACTCCTCGTCCAACTCGCCCTCCGCACTCCACCCCCAAAAACGATCGTCGTCACTCTCCAGAAAGAAGTCGCCGATCGCTTTGTTGCGCTCCCCCGCACCCCCGAGTACGGCGCCGTCACCATTCTCCTCCAAACCGTTTTCCTTCTCGAAAAGATTCGCACTCTGCCCCCTGAGGTTTTCTATCCTCGGCCCCAAATCGAATCTGCCGTACTGCGTCTCACCTCTCGTCCCTCCATCCCTCATGATCTCACTAACTTTTATGCTTTTGTGAAGAAGGGATTCTCCCAACGACGCAAACAACTTCAACGACTTCTCCCCGTCCCTCTTACCCAACGAGCCGAAGAACTCGATCCAGCAACATGGCACCAACTCTATGAGCAGTACGGACGAAAAGTTTGACCTCGTCGATCAGGAGGACCGAGTCATCGGTTCCGCCCTTCGCTCCCAGATCCACGCCCAAGGCCTACTCCATCGCGCCGTCCACCTCTGGCTCTACCACCCCGATGGCCGCCTCCTCCTTCAACGCCGCTCCGTCCACAAAGATCGCGAACCCGGTCGCTGGACCTCTAGCGTCAGTGGTCATGTCAATGCAGGAGAAACCTACGACACCGCTATGTACCGCGAAATCCCCGAAGAGATCGGCATCCCCACCTCCTCCTGCCTTGCCCTCACCCGCCTTCACTACATCCCCGCCTGCTCCGAAACCGATCACGAATTCGTCTGGCTTTACCGCGCCATCCACTCAGGCCCCTTTACCCCCGACCCCCAAGAAGTGGCTGGCCTCACCTTTTTCTCCCCACAAGAAATCGATCAGCTCATTATCCGCCAACCCCAAGACTTCTCCACCTGCCTCCTTTTCCTTTGGCAAAAACACCACCCATGAAAACTCCTTTAACCGGTAAGTCCGCCGTCGTCATCGGTGCAGGTCTCGGCGGGCTTGCTACCGCCCTCCGCCTGCAACAAGCCGGCGCCCGCGTCACTCTTCTTGAAAAGAACCCCACCGTCGGAGGCAAGATCGCCGAACGACGCTCCCACGGATTCCGCTGGGACCTCGGCCCTTCCCTTTTCACCATGCCCCACATTCTTGATCGCCTCTTCACCGATCTCGGCGAAGACCGCGCCAATTTCCTAACCCTCCAACCCTTGTCCCCCACCTGCCGCTACCGTTGGGCCGACGGCTATCAGTTTGACGAAAACGAATTTTTTTGGTCCCGACCCGACTCCGCCCATCTCCTCCGCCACGCCCAAGGCCTCTATCAACTCTCTGCCACCGCCTTTCTCGAAAGCGATCCCTCCGAAATCTTCCGAAAGATCTTTAACCCCGCCCTCCTGCCCCTTCTTCGCTTTCTGCCTGGCATGAGCCCTTTTCAATCTCTCGCTGCCGCCTCGCGCCGCTTCTATCGCGATCCCCACCTTCAACAGTTTCTTCAACGCTTCGCCACCTACAACGGAAGCGACCCCGAACTCACTCCCGCCACTTTCGCCGTCATCCCCTACGTCCAAGCCAAATACGGCGGATGGTTCATCCAAGGAGGAATCCGTACCCTTGCCGATTCTCTCCTCGCCTTAGCCACCAAGCGCGGCATCGAAATCCAAACATCTGCCGAAGCTCAATCCATCGACTCCGCCGGCGTCACCCTCACCTCAGGCAAACGAATCCTCGCTGATCTCATCTTTCACAACGGGGACGTCCTCGCAGCTTACCAAAAACTCATCCGCCATCCCCGTGCCCCCCAGACCGCCGCCCAGATGAGTCGCCCCACCCGCTCTATCTCCGGATTCGTCGTTCTCCTCGGCGTCAAAGGCAAGGATCCCTCTCTCGCTCACCACAACATCTTCTTTTCTGATAACTACCCTCTCGAATTCAAACAACTCTTCCGCGAAAAACGTCCTGCCGAAAATCCTACGATCTACCTTTGCCTTAGCGCCCGCTCCCAACCCTCCGATGCCCCCGCCGATCACGACAACTATTTCCTCCTCGTCAATGCGCCTTCCAACACCACCTCCATCGATTGGACCCAAGAGGGCCCCGGCTACGCCGACCGCATTGTCCAGATTCTTGAGAACAAATTCCTCCCCAACCTTAAGTCCAAGATCGTCCACCAAGAGTTTCTCTCCCCTGCCGACTTCCAATCTCGCGATGGTGCCGTGGGTGGCGCGCTCTACGGTTGGGCCTCGCACAGCCCGCTCCAATCCTTTCTTCGTCCGCCTATCCGCTCTCCCCTTCTGCCCAATCTCTATTTCGTCGGCGGCACCACCCACCCAGGAGGCGGTCTCCCCCTCGTTCTTCTCTCCGCGGAAATCGCCGTCCGTCTAGCGCTTAAAAAATATTCGTAGATGAATCCCTTATTTTTCCTGAACCGGCAAATGAACCTCCGACCTCTTTAAAAACCAGATCGTAAACGGACTATTCCAGTACACCGCATAGGACTCCCCCACCGCCTGATACTTTGGCTGACTTTTCAGCCATTCCCGTAACTGTTGCGCATGCTTCTCAAAACTCTCCTTCGAATATCCGCCTCGAATCCCAATCGACGCCACCATCCTCTCGCCCACCCGCTTCCTCGTCACTCCATCCACCATTTGCAAATCACTGCGCTTGGCTGACTCTGGATCGAGATAAAAAATCATCGTGCCAGGCCTCATTCCCGCCTCCACGGGAGTCGTCATCGGAACCTTGTTTTGCTGAATTGTCTGAAACAGCCGACGGAAAAGCCCGTTGTTTTCCGAAAAGTAGTCCCCCGTGCTACGAGCTTGCAAAATCACTCCAGCGGGCAACGTCTTGATCTCGCATACTCCCGCCCCCGTCATTGGATAAGCAGATTCACTCGCCATCAACGAAGAACCTAACGCGGAAGCCACAAAAACAAGGACAAGTTTTTTCATTACACCCCATCCTCCGTATCCATGAAATCTCCTGGTGCAATCACCCTCCCGCTTATCGGCCAGGGCAACGGACCCTCCAAAGGTCGGTGCGCCTCCAATAATCCCGTCCCCTCTTCTTTCGCCCGCGCATAACTCAACCGCAACATCTCCATCTTTGCGTCGATATTATCAATGTGGTGCAAGAGAAAGGCCTCCGGCGTCTTCGGCGCCACCGGCGATCCAAACTCTTTCGTCCCATGGTGCGAAGCAATTAGATGCAACAGATGATCTCTCATCTCTTCCGAGGGGGGTTGCAAATCCCCCCAACTTGCACCCTCCGCAGATTCCCCCTCCCGCCACAGCGCGTTTGCCACTTCAATTCCCAAAGAAATATGACCCAGCAACTCCCCGCGACGACTCGGCACACTAGCAAATCCTTTCTCTCCTGTGTCGTTCTCCCAAAGCTTTCCTATGTCGTGAAAAATCACTCCCGCACAGAGTAAATCATTATCCACCTCCGCATAGAGCGGAGCCAAGGCCTTTGCCACTCGCAACATCTGCGCCGTGTGATCCAATAATCCACCTCGCCTCGCGTGATGATTCTTTCGTGCGGCCGCCGCTCTTCGCCACTTCTCCGGATACTTCTCCAACGCCCGATTGCAGATCCATCGTAAACGCGGATCTTCCATCCCTTCGACTACCGTCAAGATCTCCTGGCCGTACTTCTCCAGCTGAGCCCGCCTCTCTTCTCCCCCAAGAAAAAATTCCTCCTCCTCCGTAGCCTTCAGCTTTCTTGCAGAGGGACTATCGACATTCGGCCCATAATCGCTTGGCCCAAATACTCCGGTCAGCTCCAAGCACGTCCGGACATCCGCAGAACTAAAAAAAGTAAATGCGGGCGTCCCCGAAAAAAGATTCAGCCCCACCCGATCCGTCTCATCCGCGATCTCCACCCGCAAAAAGGGCTTCCCATTCCGAGCCGCCTGCTCGCGCCGAGAAATAAGTTGCGCCCGCACCGCTCCTTTCACCGGAGCCGTCAGTTTAAGAAATTCCCGCAGGGTCATAGCCAGGACCCGCCACCAACCTTAGGAAGCGCTGTCCCCGCTCGCATCTCGACCATTCTTCACCACCAACCACACCAGCCCACTAGCAACCGAAGCCGGTGCCGCCAACATAAAGAGCACGCTCCAACCGAAACCCAGTCCGGTAGAGTTTAACCCCTTCGAAACAATCTTCGTCCCATTCGCACTATCTTCTTTCGTGAAGCTGTCTTTACACGTCGGACAACCCAAGGCGCTAGTTGCGCTCAGCAACCAGCCCACCAAAAAGAGCGGAGCCAATAGAAAAACTTTCATCCATTAAGAATACAAGCGGACTCCTCCTCTCGCAAGTTCGTCTTCGACATGCCTCGACTTCCCTTCCTCCACTTTTTATCATTCGAGAGTGGACCTTTCCCTAGCCCAAAAAATCATCGCCCAAATCGGTGCAGCCAAACACCCCGCAATTCTCGCACACCTTCGGCCAGACGGAGATGCCTTCGGCAGTATTCTTGGCCTAGCCCACACCCTCCGAGAACGGGGAGCCCAACCCCAAGTTTTTGTCGAAGGAGGCATCATTTCCATGTACCAGTTCCTCCCAGGGAGCGAACTTGTCCAGGATCTTCCCGCCTCCCTCCCCAGTAACACCGACTGCTTCATCGCTCTCGACACCTCCACTAGAGAACGATTAGGCCAAAAGACCATCTCGTGGAGCCGCCCCGTAGATATCGTCATCGACCACCACATCAGCAACCCAGGATACGGAAAACATAACCTCATCATCGCCGATATCCCTTCCACCACAGGAGTCCTCTTTGAACTTTTCCAGATCGCAAAGTGGAAAATCACCCCCGCAGCCGCCACCTGCCTCTTCACCGGCCTCACCACCGATACCGGCTCATTCCGGTACCGGGGAACCAGCGCTCAAACCCTTCATACCGCCGCAAAATTAGTCGAACTCGGAGCCGACCCATCCGAGATCGCAAAACAGTGCTATTTATCCATTACCCACGAACGCCACGCCCTAAAGCGCCTAGTTTCGAATACTTTAACATTAAAGGATAACAATAAGTCAGCATTTCTTACTATTTCACCAGATTTTTACGCAAAAAGCGGCGCAAAAAGTGAGGATACCGAGGGAATTATTGAGGAAGTAGCTTCTATTCAAGGAGTTGAGGTTGGATCGCTTTTTGAATTCACCGGTGATGGCGGTTTACGGGTCTCCCTGCGGAGTAAGGGCAAGATAGATGTGAACGCTATCGCCTCCTCCTTTGGTGGAGGTGGCCATAAAGCCGCTGCTGGAATCCGCCTCTCCAAGGACGCGGAAAAAAATCGCCAGCTCGTCCTCGATGCCATCAGTAAAGCCATCTCCAACCTGCAATCTTAACCAACCGCCCGCGACCATCCCTATCCTTGCTATTCTGCCTAATTCTTCCCACTCTCAACCTCAATCTTTGGTTCCAATCCAATTTCTATGACCCCCCAACTCGACGGCCTCCTACTCGCAGATAAACCCCCCGGGAAAACATCCCACGATATCGTCGACTTCGTTCGGCGTCGCTTCAATCAACGCAAAGTAGGCCACTGCGGCACTCTCGATCCCATCGCCACTGGACTCCTCATGCTCGTCGTCGGTCGGGCCACCCGCGTGCAAGACCTCCTCATGAGCGAAGACAAAGAGTACGAAGGCACCCTCAAATTAGGAGAGTCCACTGATACCCAGGATGCCCAAGGCAAAATTCTCGAATCCAAACCTGTCCCCAACCTAGATCGCGCCACTATCGAAGCTGCCTTCCAAAAGTTTACCGGCGAGTTCGAACAAATTCCCCCCATGGTTTCCGCTATCAAAAAAGACGGAGTCCCACTTTATAAACTCGCTCGCGAAGGCAAAACAGTCGAACGCCCCCCACGCCGGGTCCGCATCGACAAATGCGAAATCCTCGAAATCGCCATGCCCTGCGTCCGCTTCCGCATTCACTGCACCAAAGGATTCTATGTCCGCACCTATTGCCACGACCTTGGCGCTCTCTTCGGTTGCGGGGGCCACATGTCCGCCCTCATCCGCACCCGCTCAGGCAACTTCGAACTCTCTAAAGCCGTTCGCTGGGCCGACCTCGAAGTTGCCGAGGGAGCCGATTACCTCGCACGCCACCTCATCTCCCTCCCCGAAATTTCTCGCATCCGCCGTACGTGAAGCAGGTCGATTCGCTGGCCCCCTCCCCACAGGGAGATCTCCTTCGGCACATCGCCCTCGGCTTTTTCGACGGCCTCCATCTTGGCCACCGCCGAGTTATCCTCGGAGAAAACTTTCCCCATCCACCTGCCGCCACCGCTGTGCTGACTTTTCGCGATCACCCTCTCTCCGTTCTTCACCCTGAGAAACACCCCGCCTTAATCACCGGACTTCCACACAAACTCCGCGTCCTCACCCGATGGGGGATCGGACTGACCATCGCTCTCCCCTTCGATCGCCCACGATCTCTTCAGGAACCCTCCGCTTTTCTCGATGAGATCTCCGCATCTTTCCCTGCCTTACAAACGATTTCTGTTGGCCCCAACTGGCGCTTTGGCCACAACCGATCTGGGGATGTCGCCATGCTCTCCGCTTGGTGCAAAAAGCAGGGCGCCGTTCTCGATAACCCACCACCCGTCCTCTACCAAAACGAAAGAATCAGCAGCAGCCGAATCCGTACCGCCATCCGCGAAGGCAAACTGATCGATGCCTCCGCCATGCTGGGTCGCCCCTTTGCTATTCTTGGCCAAATCGTTCCAGGAGACGGTCGAGGACATGGACTTGGCTTTCCTACTGCCAATCTCGCCACCGAGGACGAGTGCCTCCCTCCCGATGGTGTCTATGCAGGACGGGCTTGCCTAGCCGACGGCACTTTCCACCCCGCAGCCATCAACCTCGGTACTGGCCCAACCTTTGAACGGCACCAGCGCAAAATCGAAGCCCACCTCCCATCCTTCACTGGAAACCTTGGCGGTCAGGAAATGGACCTAGAGTTCCACCGCTTCATCCGTGAAGAAAAGAAATTCGCCAACCCCTCCGCCCTCGCCGATCAGATCCGCCAAGATGTCACCAGCATCCTTCAGAAACTCTGAAGGAAAAGCGCCACGGACAACTTTAGCCCTTTCTTAACTCAGCCTCGTGCCGAATGTCTTTGCCCGTGTACAAATAGAAAACCTGCTCCGCAATATTCTTAGCGTGATCCGCCGCCCTCTCAAAGAATCGTGCCACCAACATCAGATTCAGCGCCCGAGTAATCGTTTTCGGATCCTCCACCATGAAACTCGTCAACTCCCTCTCTAATTGACGGTTAATCTCGTCCACTCTCACATCCATTAGAATAATCTCCGCACACTTCTCTGGAGTAATTTCCACAAACGCATCCGTCGCCATCCGAATCATCCCCAGCACTTGCACCCCCATTCTCGGAATATCCAAAAGCGGCTTGAGGGGTGGCTCATCCATCAAAATCACACTGCGCCGCGCAATCGAGACCGCCTGATCCCCAATCCGCTCTAAATCATTACAAAGCTTTGAGGCCGCCAACATTAACCGACAAGCCAAGGCCATCGGCGCTTGCGTCGCCATGAAACCCGCCACCATCTCGTCTACCTCCACCTCCAGACGATCAATCTCCTGATCGTCCGCAATCGCCTTCGCCGCCTTGGCTGGGTCTCTCTCCACCAAGGATTCTAAAGCAATACTCAGATTGGTGTGCGCTAAACTTGCCATTCGCAATAACGCTTCTCGCAAGATCAGCAAATCTCCTCGGAAATAACTCCTGACTCTCTCCAGTCGATCCTCGTTCGCCTCCATCGTCGGCTCATTCATTCTTTAATTCTTTATCCGCAGAAGACGGATGTCAACCGAACCCCCATTTTTTATCCAAATCTTCCGGAAATATAATCCTCCGTCTGAGGCTTCGCCGGATTGGTAAAGAGCCGGTTTGTCTCCCCGAATTCAATCAACTCTCCCAAATACATAAACGCCGTCCGATCAGAAATTCGACCTGCCTGCTGTAAATTGTGAGTCACGATAATCACCGTCACACGCTTCTTCATTTCCACAATTAACTCCTCAATTTTCGAAGTGGCGATCGGATCGAGTGCGCTCGTGGGTTCGTCAAACAAAACCACGTCAGGATCAGTCGCAATCGCCCGAGCAATGCACAACCGCTGCTGTTGCCCGCCCGAGAGATTGTGCGCTAATTGGTGCAACCGGCTCTTCACCTCGTCCCAGAGCGCCGATTCCCGTAGCGCTTTCTCCACTCGCTCGTCCAGATCCCGCCGCTTGTTCATCCCCTGTAACCTAAGTCCATAGGCCACGTTCTCATAAATACTCTTGGGAAAAGGGTTCGGCTTTTGAAATACCATCCCAAAACGCATCCGAACTCGAATCGGATCCATCCCCGGACCTAGAATGTCGGTTCCTCCCGGGTGCAGACGGACTGAACCTTCATACCGATTCCCTGGATAGAGGTCATGCATCCGATTTAAACAACGCAGCAAGGTCGTCTTGCCACACCCCGAAGGCCCAATCATCGCCGTCACCTGATACGCCGGGACATCCAGGCTCACATTGCGTAAGACCTGATTCCTTCCATAAAAGAAACTCAGGCTCTGAATTTCAACCTTCACTTCAGGCTTCACCTCCACCTCAGTGATATCTTTCACGCGTGAGACTTGAGCTGCGGGGATAGGATTCACCACTTGATGTTCCTCTGGGCATGGCGCCGGAGCAAGATCGCTGCACCATTCATACTCAGGGTGATCAGCATCAAAAATAGTCCCGCGGCGGCTGCGTTCGACTGGAACTCCTCTCCAGGGCGAGATACCCAGTTGAACATCTGAATGGGTAGCGCCGTAAATGGGGAGAAAAGCCAATCAAAAGAAATAAAAGGTGCATGTGCCAAAATCGGCGCAGGAGGTAAAAACGCAATAAAAGTAAGCGCCCCAATCGTAATCAAGGGTGCACTCTCCCCGATCGCCCGCGACATGGCCAGAATCACCCCCGTGGCAATTCCCCCTGTGGAGTAGGGCAAAAGATGATGCCAGACCGCCTGCCATCGCGTCGCCCCTAAGGCAAAAGCTCCCTCCCGAATCGAAGCCGGAATCGTCCGCAATGCTTCGCGGGTCGCCACAATCACGATCGGCAACACCAGACAGGCCAAAGCCAATCCCCCCGCCAGAATGCTCTGCCCAAAACGAAACTGGTAGACAAAGAGCCCCAAAGCCATCAACCCGTATAAAATCGATGGCACTCCTGCTAAGTTAGAAATGTTGATCTCCACAAAATCGGTCCACTTATTTTTCGGAGCGTACTCCTCAAGATAAATGCCTGCCGCCACCCCCAAAGGCACCGCCACCGAAGCAGTCACCATCATCAGCAGAATCGTTCCCACCCAGGCAGAGAGAATTCCCGCCTCCGCCGCCCGCCGCGAAGGAAAAGAAAGTAGAAACTGCCAGTCAATCCTCGTTAAGCCGTTCGCCGCTAAGTTTAAAAGTAAAATCGCCAAAACCCCAAGCGTTCCCAGCGTCACTAGAAAACCGATCCGTCCAAACCATCGATCAATCGACCTTCGCCGTGAAGCCCTTGCCTCCTGTTTCCGTAAATTTTGACTAGCAAGCACGGTGGAATCTCCGGCGCAAGATATGGCCCGCTAAATTAAATCCTAAGGTCATTAAAAAAAGCACCGCTCCTGCCGCAAATATCGACTGGTAGCCGATGCTCCCGTGAGGCAAGTCCCCCAAGCTGACCTGCACAATAAAAGCTGTTACCGTCGCCGCAGATTCCAGGGGATTTAAGGTGAAACGAGGTTGCAACCCTGCCGCAATCGCCACAATCATCGTTTCCCCTACCGCTCTCGAAATCGCCAGGACATAAGCCGAGGCCAATCCAGAAAATGCCCCTGGAAAAACCACTCGCAACGCCACTCCCAGCTTTCCATCTCCGAGCGCAAAGGCCCCCTCCCGCAACAACATCGGCACACTCCGCATCGAATCCTCGCCCAAAGAGGTTACGTAGGGAATGATCATGATTCCCATAATCAACCCCGCGCTAAGCATGGAGAATTGGGGCAGATCGGGGTAAATCTTCTGCAAAATCGGGGTCAAGGTCAGCAACGCAAAATAACCATAAACCACCGTGGGAACCGCACTGAGCAACTCCAACATCGGCTTAACCACCTCACGGAATCGCGGCTCCGCAAATTCACTCAGATAAATCGCCAGCAGCGTTCCCAAAGGAATTGCTACGCACAGCGCCACCCCAGTCGTCACCAACGTCCCCGCCAGCAACGCCCCAATCCCATATTGCGGCTCAAGAAAAAGCGGCGTCCACATACGGTCGGTAAACAGGCGCCCAAATGGAACTGCCTTAAAAAAAGGCCAGGATTCCGTGACCAGCGTAATCACAATTCCAAAGGTCACCAGAACCGAGGCCCAACCCCCCACCCGCAAAATCCCCACCATCACCCTCTCAATCGCCTTATCCAGACGGCGCGAGGATTCATAAGGGAAGGACATAAGAGAAGCTTTTACGGAACCGGCGCGCGATTAAGAATTTCTCCAATCGGCACAGCCAAATCAGATTGATGGGAAAAGGCCGTTCCCTTTTCCCGTTTCTCAAACCGGGCCTTTACTTTCCCGTAGGCATCTCCTGGCAAGGGAATGTACTTCACCTCTTTGGCAAGGGTTTCAACGTGGGCCAGATAGAATTCCACAAATTTCTTCACCTCTGGCTTTTCCAGCGATTTCACATTCACATAAATAAACAAGGGTCGCGATAGGGGGTTGTAGGTACCCGCCAGCACCGTTTCCTCAGAAGGCTTCGCCGTGGGCTTACCCTTGGCGTCCCACTCAATCCCCAAGGCCTTCAACCGCTTTTGGTGGGCAGCATAATAGGAGAAACCCATGTATCCTAAGGCATACCGGTCTCCCTCAACTCCTTGTACCAGCACATTGTCATCTTCGCTCGCCGTGTAATCGCCTCGGCTCGCTTTGCTCTTCCCGTTAATTGCCTCCGTAAAATAATCAAAAGTTCCTGAATCCGATCCCGCTCCGTACAGCTTGATCTCTTTGTCAGGCCACTCAGGACGAATCTGACTCCACTTAGTGATTTTTCCTTGGGCCTCGGGCTCCCAGATTTTCTTTAACTCAGAGACCTTAATCGTTTCCATCCAATCATTTTTGGCGTTCACCACCACCGTCAACGCATCATAGGCAATCGGCAGTTCGAGGTACTCGATGCCACCCTCCTTGGCCGCCTTAATTTCCTCTTCCTTAATCGGGCGACTCGCATCCTGAACATCTGTCTCTCCTCGAGCAAACTTCTTAAACCCACCTCCAGTTCCCGACATGCCAACGGTTACCTTAGTTCCAGTCGCTTTTTGAAACTCCTCCGCCACCGCCTCCGTAATCGGGTAGACTGTGCTCGAACCATCAATTTTCACCACTTGCTCAGCCCGAAGGTGACTGGGTATGGAGGCAAACAGCCCTAAAATTGTTCCCATCAAGAATAAATAGTTAATCTTCATTCTCTTGACCTAAGGGCAGTCCCACAACAAGCCAAGATGCGATTTGTGACAATATGATGTCATTTTATTAAAGTTTAAATACCTTGTATACAACATTTTATACAGATGATTTCCTTAAAGCAAAGATAATCTTAGTCCCCTTCCCACTTTCACTTTCCGCCCGTACTCCACCCCCATGGAGCTGGACCAAATGCTTCACAATTGATAACCCCAACCCAGTCCCCCCACCCTTCTCTCTTGCCCGAGCTGAATCCACCCTAAAAAATCTCTCAAATATCCTCCCGATCTTATCCGCAGAGATCCCCTCCCCCTCATCCTCGACCCAAAATTCCACCTGGCCCGCTTCTCTGCCCACTTGCGCCGATAATATAACCCCTCCTCCAGTAGGACTAAAACGTAAAGCATTCTCCAGTAAATTAGAAAAAATCTGCCCCGTCCGTAGCGGATCCGAATCCACCCGCGCCAAATCCCGCCCACACCGAATATCTAATTTGACCCCCTTCCCCGCAAACGCCCGACTCCAATCCTCCTTCACCTCTTCCAGAATTTCATAAGGAAACCGAGGTTGAGTCTTCAACTCCATTCTCCCCGACTCGATCCTCGACAACTCCAGCAGATCACTGACCAGAAGAGTCATCCGCTCGCAGTTCCGCTGCAACACCGCCAGAATCTTCTTTCCCTCCACCCCCTTAAGCATCGTGGGATCCTCCATCGTCTCTAAATAACCCGCTAAAATAGAAAGCGGTGTTCGCAACTCGTGCGAAAGATTAGTCACAAACTCTTGCCGAACCGTCTCCAGATGACGGATTTTTGACCGGTCATAAAAAATAGTCACTACCCCCGCCCGATCCCCCCCACGCTCCAGAATCGGGGCCATGTTCACCGCAAAAACCCTCGGGCTCCCCGCATCCTCAGAAGGAAGCATCACCTCCAAACTCTGGGTTGCTCCTTGTCGAATGATTTCCTCCACCGCTCGGTCCACCTCCACCAAACGAACCACCTCCATCACCGTTCGTCCTTTCGGAATTTCTTCCAATTCAAAAATCCGCAAGAAGGCTTGATTCGCCAATGTAATCTTCCCCTCCCCATCACTCACCATCACCCCTTCCGCCAAACTTCCCAGAATCGCCTGCAAACTAAACCGCTCACTCTCCTCCCTCGAAGATATTCCCTCCAACCGCTTGGCCACCTGCTCCAGATTGCTTATCGACTCCTCTAACCCCCACGCCCCTCGCGCCACAAAACCCGTCGGTCTCTGGTTCTCCGCTAAATCTTGGATCAAACGTCGGAGCTGCCTCATTGGCCGATACACCATCGCCCAAACCCACCCCGCAATAGAGGCCCCCAAGACTAAAAGCAGAAGTGTCCACCCCATATCCATCCTCTTACCCTGCCCTCAACCACCCTCGGGGGCAAAATTGTTTACACCGACCCTGCGTTTAACCGATAACCACTTCCCCGCACCGTTTCGATACACTTTCCCGTCTTGCCCAACTTATCCCGCAATCTCCGTACATGCGTGTCCACCGTCCGCGTATCCAAACTCGCCTCATAGCCCCACACCTCACTCAAAAGAACCTCACGCGACTGAATATTCCCCACCCTCCGAACCAGTAACTCCAATAATCGAAACTCGGTCGAGGTTAGCACCAACTTCTTTCCCCCCATCGAGGCCGTCATCGTTCCGCGATCCAACTGCATCAAGCCCGATCGCACTGGAATCGGTTTCGCCACCCCCTGATCCGGTTGCCTTCGCGCCACCGCCCGTACCCTCAAAACCAACTCCCGCGGACTGAACGGCTTCGTCACATAATCATCCGCCCCACACTCGAACCCCACCACCTTATCATCCTCCGTCGATTTCGCCGTCAGCATTAGAATTGGAATCCGCGACGTCGTCGGATTTTTCCGTAATGCTCGGCAGACCTCAACCCCACTCATCTCCGGCATCATTAAATCGAGAATAATCACCGCCGGCAGATCCTGCTTAGCAATCGCTAACCCCTCCGCCCCATTGTGCGCCTCCAAAACATCAAAACCCGCCGCCTTTAAATGAATTCGAATCATATCTCTCACATCCTTGTCGTCCTCAACTACTAAAATTCTGTCGCGCATCGCCTCCATCCTACCTCCCTCCCCTTCCCACCCCGCAAGATTCCCAAGGTGACATTATCATGACAGAATCAAGCACCCCAGGTCGCCGCCAGTGCTTCGACCTCCAGTCGCAACTGATCCACCTCGCTTAACTTCACCTCAGGCTCCGGCACTAAAATCACCTCCCCCGTCAGCTTGTGCTCATACACCGTCACCCTCCCCTCTGGACCCGTTGTCCTCTCTCTCACCAACAAGATTTTCCTTCTCTCCAAGAGCAGGGCAAAAAGAAAAATCACCCGCGCCTCCGCACTCTCCGTCTGCACCGGCTGCGCTAGCCTCCTCCGCAATTCCGCCTCCGCTCGCGCCGCCGGCGGCTCCTTCTCAGGCACCAACGGTTCCGCCCGAAACTTACCCTTCCAAAAACAAAAATAAGTCGGCCTCTCCTCCTCCTTTTCCCACACCTCCTGCGAAAAATCCTTCCGCTCCATCCCCCCATCCATCGCCACCAAGACCGTATAAACCACCTGCCCATCCGAAAATTCCTTTCCGGAACCCGCACAACTCTGCGCCCTCGGCCTTATGCTCCAATCCATCCTGTCTTTCTACCCCGATGGTTTCAGTTGGAAAGTGCCCGTTCTACCCCCATTGTGAATCAATGAGCCCTAGCTTTTTCACCGCCGAACACCTTCATGTCATGCTTAACCACTTTCCTGTGATTCTCATTCTTCTTGTCCCTCCAATTCTGTTGGCAGGCCTTTTCTTTAATCAAAAACCAATCCTGGCTGTCGGGTTCTCCCTTGCTCTTCTTGCCGACCTCTCAACCCCTGTCGTCATGCAGACAGGAGAGTCGGCCCACACTCGTTTTGAAATGGGACAGATCCAACCACCGCTAGACGAGCAAGGCGACATAGCCGCAGAAATGCACGAGGATATGGCCGAAAAAGCCGCCCCCCTCCTTTATCTCGTTGGCTTCGGGGCCATTGCAGGACTTCTCATTCTTCGCTTTCGTCCCACATGGGCAAAAACTGCCGCCCTTGCCGTAATCCTCGGCTCATGTCTTGCCTCCATCTTCACCCTCCAATCCGCACAGTTGGGCGGACGCATCCGCCATCCCGAATTCCGCCCCCCCTCAACCAAAAACTAATCTCGCCCTACCACCCCTAAAGTCTAGGGGTGCGCTCGCATCCCACCCGCCTACCTTCCGCTATGGGCTTACCCTACGAAGAACTCGATTTCCAACCCACCCCACTCGGCGACCTCATCCTTCGCCGCCGACGCATCGCCACCCTCGACAATCTAGAAGTCCTCGAGGTCAAACTCGGAGAAGACTTCCTCATGTCCAGCCTCTTTCATGAGGTCGAAGAAGCCCTCGCCGATCTCGGCCTTGCCGCCACCGAAGGCGATGCCCTCGATGTCGTTGTCGGAGGTCTCGGCCTTGGTTACACCGCCGTCGCCGCTCTCATGCACCAACGCGTCGCCGAACTTCTCGTTGTCGACGCCCTTCCCGCCGTCATCGATTGGCATCGTCGCGGACTCGTCCCCCTCGGTCCCACCCTCACTGGCGATCCTCGCTGCCGCTTGATCGAAGCCGATTTCTTTGCCCTCGCCGCCTCGCCCCAACAAGGCTTCGACCCTCAACAACCCGGTCGCCAGTTCCACGCCGTCCTCCTCGATATCGATCACTCACCCTCTCATCTTCTCCACCAACGCCACGCCGATTTCTATAGCCCCGACGGACTCCGCCGCCTCGCCGCCCAACTCCTGCCTCGCGGTATCTTTGCCCTCTGGTCAGACGACCCGCCCGATGACGAGTTCCTCGCCAGCCTCGGCGCCGTCTTCGATTCTCCCCAAGCCCACTTCATCTCTTTTCCCAATCCCATCCTCGACCGCGACTCCGCCAGCACCGTCTATGTCGCCCGCAAAAGATCCTCCTCTTAACACCGACTCTTCCACCCTCACCTTTTTTACATCTTTAAAAAGTTGGCCAGAAGATCCTTGCCCTCTTTGCTTAAAATCGACTCAGGATGAAATTGAACCCCATGCACCGGATATTCGCGATGCCGTAACCCCATAATCTCTTCCTCCACCGTATCCGCACACACCAGTAAACTTTTCGGCACAGATACCTTCTCCACAATCAACGAGTGATATCGCGTCGCCTCAAACGGATTCGGTAGCCCCGCAAATACCCCAAGCCCATCATGCCGAATCGGCGATGTCTTCCCGTGCATCAATCTCTCCGCCCTCACCACTTTGCCCCCATAGACCTCCCCCATGCACTGATGCCCCAGACATACCCCCAAGATCGGAATCTTCGGACCATATCTTCGAATTAACTCCATCGAGATTCCTGCGTCCGCCGGCGTGCCCGGCCCAGGAGAAATCACTATCTTTGACGGTCTCATCGCCTCCACTTCATCCGGCGTGATCGCATCATTCCTCCTCACCACAGGATCCGCCCCCAACTCGCCAAAATATTGGACCAAGTTGTAGGTAAACGAATCGTAGTTATCGATGACCAGAAGCATAAAGAAATCCTACCCCAAGGTCCTCGCAACCACCACCGCCGCTAACCCCGCCTTTGCTTTGTTTACACTCTCTTGATACTCCCCCTCCGGCGTCGAGTCCGCCACCAGCCCACCCCCCGCCTGCACATGCGCCTTGCCCCCCTTTAATAAAATCGTCCGAATCGAAATACAGGAATCCAGATTTCCATCGAAAGAAAAATACCCCGCCGCACCCGCGTACGCCCCACGCCTCGTCGGCTCACTCTCCGCCAAAATCTGCAGCGCTCGCACCTTCGGCGATCCACTCACCGTTCCCGCAGGAAATGTCGCCCGCATCACCTGAAACGAGTCCTGCCCAACACGCAGCTGCCCCGTCACCCGCGAAACTAGATGCATCACATGCGAAAACCGCTCCACTTCCATTAGCTCAACCACCTTCACACTGTGATACTCACACACCCGACCTAAATCATTTCTCGCTAAGTCCACCAACATAATGTGCTCCGCCCTCTCCTTGGGATCCGCCCTCATCTCTTTCTCGTTTTGTAAATCTTCCTCGGCCGTCGCCCCCCGCGGCTTTGTCCCTGCAATCGGACGAATCTCGACCTTGCCATTTTCACAGCGCACATGCGTTTCTGGCGAGGAACCCACCAGCGCCAAACCCGCCATCTCCAAACAAAACATGTAGGGCGATGGATTGATCGAGCGTAAAGCACGGTACAAATCAATCGGCCGACCATGAAACGGCACCGTAAAACGTTGCGAAGGCACCACCTGAAATATATCACCCGCCCGAATATGCTCCTGCATGCTTCCCGCCATTTTCAAATACTCCGCCTTCGTCATGTTCGGCGTTGCCCCCGCCAAAAGATCCCCCTCAGGCCTCTGCGGGATCTCCCCCGCCGCTTTTCCCGCGGGTGCCTCTAGGCGCTTGACTAAAGCCTCCAAGCGTTTCACCCCACTCGCATAATCAGCTCTTGGATCATTCCCCGTCTTCACCTGCACCACGAACCGCCGCGTCTTCCGCTTATGATCAAAGATAATAAACTCTTCCACCAACGCGAAACATGCGTCCGGTACCCCCAGATCATCCTTTTTCGCCATCCCCACCGTCGTCTCAAAGTAACGTACCGCCTCAAAAGCTAAAAAACCCACCGCCCCACCGGCAAACGGGGGCGCTTCTCCAGGCCAGGCCGCCACCGGACGGATTCCCGCCAACATCTCCTGCACCTCAATCAGCGGATCAGGATTCTCTGGGGCTTTCTCCTCCACCTCCCCGTTCAATTTCGTCAAACGCACCCGCCCACCCCGAAACTCCATCACCGCCGTCGGTCTCGATCCCACAAAAGAATAACGACCTAGCCGGCCCCCCGTTTCCGCACTCTCTAATAAAAAAGCCGCCCCGCCAGGTTGACCGGAGAGCTTGCTGTAAGCCGAAACTGGAGTCTCTCCATCCGCAGGAAACTCTCGCCCAATCGGAATCAGATTTCCCTCTTTCGCCAAATCTAAAAACTTTTTTTCGTCAGGATAAATCATGCTTTTTTAGGAGGCCGTACCGCAATGCCTCTCTCCTGCAAATAGCGCTTCACTTCGGGTACGGTCAACTCACCAAAATGAAATAAGCTGGCCGCTAATGCCGCGTCCGCTCCTCCTTCCTCGCCTAAAACCTCCGCAAAGTGCTCCTTCCTGCCCGCTCCCCCACTCGCAATCACTGGCACCCCGACCGCTTGGCTCACTTTTCTCGTCAGCTCCAAATCATATCCCTCTTTCGTCCCATCCGCATCCATACTCGTCAGCAAAATTTCTCCCGCCCCCCGTTTTGTTCCCTCCTCAATCCATTCCAGCACATCTTTTCCCGTTGCTGTCCGCCCCCCATGCGTCGTCACCTCCCACCCGCCCCCAGCTCTCCTTCGTGCGTCCACCGCCAGCACCACACACTGACAGCCAAAAGCCTCCGCCACCTCCGTAATCAAATCAGGCCGCTCCACCGCCGCCGTGTTTAAACTCACTTTGTCCGCTCCCGCCCTCAACAGCTCTCTCGCATTTTCTACCGATCGAATCCCTCCCCCCACCGTCAACGGAAGAAACACCTCCTCCGCCGTTTTTCTCACCACCTCCAACAGAATTGGGCGAGCCTCCACCGAAGCCGTAATATCCAGGAAAACAAGCTCATCCGCCCCCTGCTCGTGGTACGCCCGCGCGCATGCTGCCGGATCCCCCGCATCCCGAATCCCGACAAACTTTACCCCTTTGACCACTCTCCCCCGATCCACATCCAAACAAGGAATAATTCTTTTTGTATTCATAAGGACATCAAGATCATGATTTTGAATTGTTCCGTTTTTTCCCGTAAAATGGTCTTTGATTTTGCCGTAAACTAGGCAAAAATCCGAGACTTGTTTTGCTTCGGTTTATAATTCTCCATGAAGAAACCAAAGTCCTCGGGAAAGATGATCCCAGCTAAAAAAACGATTCTACCTCCCAAGACGATCCATTCCTCTCCTTCCTCTGTTCCTTCTCCCACTGCCACCCCCTCACGCTCCTCCAAGAAGTCCCTTGTAAAACCTGTCCCCGCCCTTGCCAAAAAAATCACCCCAAAACGGGTTGCTCAGAAAACTAGCACCGCCCCTCGCCTGCGTGCCCAACCCCTCCCCCTCGATCCCGCCGCCCACAAATTCGTTCTCCAACCTTTTAGCCCTTCAATAAAAGAATCCGAACCACCCGCCTTCGAACAACTCGGAGAACTCCCCGAGAGCTACGGTTCCCGTCGCCTTTTTCTTACCGCCCGTGATCCCCGCTGGCTCTACGCCTACTGGGACTTTACCTCGCAACAACTGCGCGACGCTGAACAAGAATCCCCCAGCGGCCAAATCTTTTTGCAGGTCTTTATTCCAGGCCGGGAACGCATTCATCAAATTCATATCTTCCCCGGTTCGCGCGAGTGGTACCTCCCCGTCCACCGACCCGCCACCCCCTTTCAAGCCGAACTCGGCTACTACCGCCATGATGGTTCCTTCAATGCCCTATCCGTTTCTGACGAAGTTTCTACCCCACGTGATGATCCTTCCCCCAATTGCGATGTCCAGTTCGTAACCATCCCTTTTCACTACTCCTTCCGCCAACTCTTCAACCTAGTCGCAGGACAACTGCGCCCAGGAGAATCCCTCGCCCGCGCCCTCTCCCGCCTCCAAAACGAGGGCTACCCCCTACCTTTCGCTTACGCCTTGCGCCGAGTTGTCCCAACAGGCCTAGCCAACCGCATCCTCGATTACCTCGGTGGCGAACTTGTTCTCCGCACTCGCGTCGGTTCCCTCGAAATCACCGAAACCCTGCGACGCCGCCTCGAAGAACTCTCCTCCAGTCACACTCCCTCAAGCCTAACCTCTGGTGCTCTTGGCCACGACCGTACCTTCGCCATGCACGTCAACGCCGAACTCATCCTCTACGGCGGTACCACCCCAGGCTCCCAAATCACCGTCGACGGACGCTCCATCAGCCTTCGCCCCGATGGAACCTTCTCCTACCACTTCGTCTTCCCCGATGGACAATTCCATATCCCCATCCAAGCCACCGCACCCGACGGCGCCGAACAACGCTCTGCCCTCCTCTCCTTTCTTCGCCTCAGCTCTACCACCCCAGGTGTCGACCCCACCGGCCAACCCCCCTTGCCCAAACCAATCGGGCAAACCCGCTAAACATCCATGGCTATCGGATTCGTCGCTCCTGTTCTCCACGCCCACTTGCCCTTCGTCAGGCATCCAGAATATCCAGAGTTCTTAGAAGAGGACTGGTTCTACGAAGCCATCACCGAAACCTACCTTCCACTCCTCGATACGATGGAAGGCCTCCTTCGGGACGGAATTTATTTTCGACTCACCATGTCGATGACTCCTCCCCTCTGCGCCATGCTCCGCGATCCCCTCCTCCAAGATCGCTACGTCCACGGACTCGAAAAACAGCTAGAACTCGCAGGCAAAGAATTAGAACGCACCCGCCACGATCCCGCTTTCCACTCGCTCGCCCAATTCTACCACCAGCGCCTCCACCACTGCCGCACCCTCTTTTGCGACCGCTACCACCGCAACCTTGTCGGCGCCTTCCGCAAATTCCAAGACGCCGGCGTTCTCGAAATCATTACTTGCGGAGCGACCCACGGATTTCTTCCCCTCATGCGCGAGTTTCCTCAAGCCGTCCGCGCCCAAGTCCAAGTTGCACGCCACGACTATCACCAATGTTTCGGGCGCGATCCCCGCGGAATCTGGTTGCCCGAATGCGCCTACTACCCAGGACTAGAAAACTACCTCCAAGAAGCCGAAATCCGTTGGTTCATTCTCGATGCCCACGGTCTCCTCCATGCCGAACCCCGCCCCGCCTACGGCGTCTTCGCCCCCGTCTTCACCCCCGCAGGCCCCGCCGCTTTCGGGCGCGATATCGAATCCAGTAAACAGGTCTGGAGCGCCGAAGAAGGTTACCCCGGGGACGCCGAGTACCGTGATTTCTACCGCGATTGCGGCTTCGATCTCGAGTACGACTACATCCGCCCCTACATCCAACCCAACGGCCTTCGCAAGTTTACTGGACTCAAATATTATCGAATCACCGGTCGCACCCCACACAAAGAACCCTACCGCCCCCATCTCGCCCGCGAACGCGCCGCCAGCCATGCCGCTAATTTTATGTTCAATCGGGAAAAACAGGTCGAGCACCTTCGCGGGATCATGGGCGTCGAACCCCTCGTCCTCTGTCCTTACGATGCGGAACTCTACGGCCACTGGTGGTACGAAGGCCCTATCTTTCTCGATTACCTCTTCCGCAAATCCGCCTGCGACCAGAAAACATTTTCCATGATCACGCCATCCGAATTCCTCACCCGCAACCATACCCACCAGATCAGTCAGCCTAGCGCCTCCTCTTGGGGAAATGAGGGTCACTCCTCCGTTTGGCTCGAACCCTCCAACGCTTGGATCTACCCACACCTGCATATCGCCACCGTCCGCATGATCGAACTGGCGGGGCGCTTCCGCAATCAACACCCTCACACCCTGCTCGATCGAGCTCTACGCCAAGCCGCCCGCGAACTCCTTCTCGCCCAATCCAGTGACTGGGCATTTATCATGAAAACTGGAACCATGGTGCCCTACGCCGTTAAACGCACCAAAGACCACCTCCTCCGATTCACTCGCCTCTACGAACAGATCAAAAACGATCGCGTCGAAGAATCCTTTCTCGCCAATTGCGAATGGCGCAACCCCATTTTCCTCGACCTCAATTGGCGCGTCTACGCCTAAGCCCCCTTCTCCTTTTCTTCCAGCTCCTTCAAATATCCTCGAACCTCGTCCACTCTCTCATCTGCCAACTCTCCGTAACTGCAACCAAACCTCTCCCGTACACACCCCGCGACATGCGCGTACGGGTTCCTTCCTCGCGGATGCCTAGGGTCACTCCGTAACACACTCTGCAGACGATCCCCCAACGCCCTCATCTCCGCCCACACCTCCCGCCGCAATTCAGGACTCAATCGATCCGCCGCTGAATCGCCAGCAAAGTAATGTCATCCGACCTCTCCGCCGCCCCAACAAATTCTTCCACCTTTTCCACCACCCGCTCCGTCACTTTCTCCGCCGAAAGTGCCGCCCCACCCTCCACCGCCAACTGCAACCGGTCCTCCCCAAAAAGGTCCTTCGCCAGATTCATCGCCTCCGTCACTCCATCCGTATACACCAGCAAAGTATCTCCTTTCTCTAAGACCAACTCCCGCTCCCCAAACTTAGCATCCTCGAACACCCCGAGCGGCATGCCTCCAGGCGGTTCGTACTCAGGGTGGCCCTTAGACGGAATCAGGATCGGTGGATTATGCCCACCCTGCCCATAGATCATTCGCCCCGTTCGTGTATCCACGATTCCTAAAATCATTGTCACAAAAAGACTCGCCTGATTCTCTTTGGCCAACTGCGCGTTCACTCTCGTCAATATTTCTAACGGACTCCGCCCGGGCACCGTCGTCGCCCGAATCAAGGTCCTCGTCACCGCCATAAAAATCCCCGCGGCAATCCCTTTGCCCGATACGTCCCCCACCACAAAACACATCTTCCCATTTTCAATCGGAAAGAAATCATACAAGTCCCCGCTCACCTCCTTCGCTGGATCGAGTCGCGCAAATAACTCAATTCCAGGGGCCTCCTCCTTCGTGGGAAAGATTTTCGGCAGTAATCCACCCTGCAACTCTCTCGCCAAATCTAAATCCCTCTGCACCGCCGCCCTCTCCAAAGCGGCCTCATTCGCCCGAATCCGCACCAAAGCCGCCGCCACCAGTCCCGCAAAATACTCCACCATCTGTTCGTCCTGATCTGTAAAAGCCGGCCGCCCAATCGGGTTAAGAAATTCAATCACCCCCACACACTCCTCTCCATCCACCAAAGGTGCCGCCAAAAGAGCCTTCGTCTTCCACCCCGTCTTCTCATCCGCCTTCGAGTAAAATCTCGCGTCCTTCTCCACCTCATCCACCCGAATCGTCTTTTTCTCTGCCATTGCCGTGCCCACGATTCCTTGCCCCTTCGGTATCCGTAAGGCACCCAGTTCGGGCGTGCTATCTCCACGCGCAGAGTGAATCACCAACTCTCCCGACTCCTTATCCGGCAGGAAAATAGAACACGCCTCCGCCTGCATCCAAGGACGACTTTTCTCCAAAATCATTAAGAGCAGTCCTCCCAAATCCATTTCCCGCCCAATTTCTCCCGCCAGCCGAAATAAAGGCCCGAAATCTACCTCTCCCGCCTTCATTGCCGTTCGAATCGCCATAAACTCCTTTCTACCCCAACTCTTGAGATTGTCAGAGAGAATCCTTTCCCTCATCCTCCCCCAATGTTCCCTACTATTCGTCTTGCCAATACTACCCTCTGGGAAGCAGGCCCTTACCCAGGAGTGGAATTCGCTGCCCTTTCTCACGACCCAATAAGTGGCGCTCGTTTCCTCTTACGAAAGTTTGCCCCAGGCACCACCCTTCCTGCCCACCGCCATCCTCAGACTTCTGAGTCTGTCGTCATCCTCAAAGGAAAATGGACGGAAGAAAAAGTTGAATACGGTCCTGGCACCTTCTTCTACGCGCCAAAAAACTCCGTCCACGGCCCGCACTTCGCCGAGAAAGAGGTCATTAGCATCACATGGTACGATGGACCCCTCACCGTCGAGAACCTTCACCCCACCGACTGCGCCCCCAGCACCATACCGCCCGCCGCCTAAGTTTTCGGTATTGGCTTAAAAATAATTTCTACACGCCGATTCTTCGCTTTCCCCTCCACCGTGTCGTTCGGAGCCACCGGATGGCTGTCCCCATATCCCACCGCCGCTAACCGGTCAGCTGGCACCATACCCGTCGCCTGCAGTGTCCGCACCGCCACCGCCGCCCGTGCCGTCGATAACTCCCAATTCGTCGGGTAGTACTGAGCCAAAACCGGAGCAATCGGATCACTATCCGTATGGCCCTCCACCCTTACCTCATCCATCGATTTATTGGCTGCAGCCGCTACCTTGCGCAACACATCCGCCCCCTCAGGCGCTAGTTCCGCCGAGCCACTCGGAAAAAGAATCTCGCTCGCCACCGTCACCTTGAGCTGATCTTTTAAACGCGAAATCACCACATCCTTATCCGCCAACCTCTTTTTCAAATCCGCCTCTAGCTTCGCTTCCTCATCGGTCGGCACGGAGGTCGCTTTAAGCTTCTCTAATGCCAGCTGCTGATCCGCCAACTTTTTTTCCAAAACTTTCTTTTCTGAGGCCGAGAGATCTTTCAACTTCGCTAAATCAGCTTTTGTTCCCTCTAACTCCAGCGAAGCCGCCGCCAATTTTGCCGCTTCCGCCTTCGCCTGATCCAGTTGAGCTCGCAAGGTCTCCGCCGATACCTCCGCCTGCTTTGCCCGGTCCTCCAAGGCTCCTGACTTCTGCTCCAACTCCGTCAGCTGAGTCCGAGCCTTGGCATCCCGCGCCATATAGTAACCTCCTCCTCCTAAACCCAGCGCCGCCGCCGTCCCTAAAGTAATCGCCTGCCAAGCCACCACCTTGGCTACCCCAGCCGCTGCCCCAGACGCCGCCGCCTTCGCCGCACCCGTGGCCACAACTTTACTTGTTGTCGCGCCCACCGGGGTCGGCAACGGATTAGGAATGATCGGATCAGCCATAAATCTCCTTAGTTGTTTGTTTTTTTCGTGTTCTTCCCATCCTTCGACGGCGTCTTGCCTACGAGGGCAGGCTTCTTATCTAACTCTTCTAGAGTTGCCCAAAGGCGCTTCACCGCTTCGGGAGTCTTCTTAATCTTTCCTGATAAAATCTCCCTCGGAGTAAGTCTCTCTCCATAAAAGTTTTCGTTGGTATCATCCGCCGAAGCCAAACCCCGACCCGACAACGAAACCCCTCCAAACAACCCCTTGCTAAAACTATAAGTATAAATCGGCGCGTTCACGGTCGCTACCCCGGCCGAAAGCTCTCGCCCAACCGGTCCGGCCGTTCCCTCACACTCCGCACTGCTCGTGTAATTTCCTTTTTGCTCAAACTGCTTCACTGCTTCATCCGTGTTCAGCAACATCACGAAATCTTGATTCGATACCCCAGCTTGAAACCCCACCCCGGCTCCCGCCGCCGAAATCCCTGAAGGCGGCGACCACTTCCCCCCCTTGGTCCTTATCACCACCAGTCCTTCCCCTCCACTTGCTCCAATAATAAAAGCTGCCTTGTAAACCGAAAGAATTACCAAACCTTTGCACTCGTGAAAAACATTGCGCGGAATCGAATCCCCCTGCGAATCCCCATACTGCCGCAAAATATCAATCGTCTTATCAATCGATTCTCCCAAAGTGCTCCCCGCGGAAGCGGGTAGCAGAGTGGATAAGAACAGGGCAATCAGTAGGGGAAGAGTTTTATACATCCGCAAAGGATGTCTCCTTAGCCACTTCTTGGCAATCCGATCCCTCACCCCCACTCTTCACCCTTTCCACTGCAAAACCGCTCACTGCTATGCTAATTCGCCTAGCTAGCCCAGTCATCACCCTCCCACTTTTGAACTCCCCAATCGCGGGACCCCTTCGCGCCCTTGGCGACCTATGCGCGCGTAAGCGCGTCCCGCAACCGTGGGATTAATACTTAGGTAGCGGCGATCTCTCCGAGGTCGCCTCGCTCAACACCTATCCCACTTAACCGCTTCATCCCCAATCCTCCTTCGCGCCCTTGGCGACCTTTGCGTGAGTAAAAATCCAAAATTAAAAATTGCCATCTCCTCTTCGCCTACCCTTTTTCTCCGTTCGCAAAAGCAGCACTGGTATGTCCACCCCATGACGCACCTCGCTTGAAGCACTTCCAAAAAGAACATCCTCCATCCATCGATGGCCATGCGTCGTCATCGCCACCAAATCACAACCCGTCTCCTCCACCGCCCGCACCAGCTCAGGCCCAGGCTTACCATACCCCAAACGCCATGTCGTCGAAATGCCCTCCTTTTTCATTTTCTCCGCACACTGCCCCATGTACTCCCGATCTTCTCGCACCTCCTTCGAATCACTTTCTTCGCCATAAAACCGCGCCGACCACCCATCCGCAATATGAATCAGAATCAATTCACTGCCATGCATCTTCGCTAACTTCGTCACATGCCTCAAAATACTCGCATCGTGACCCGTCCCCTCCAGCGGAACCAAAATCTTCCTATATAAACCACTACTCATGGCGTCACCCAACCTAGGATTGTTTCGTAAACCAACCAGACATTCAGACCCGTTAAAAGGGTCGCCACTCCCCAGGCCACCACATTCCAAAAAGGTCTCGTGACCAACTCCCCCATCAAATCTTTTCGCCCCGTAAAATAAATCAAAGGAATCACCGCAAAGGGCAACTGCAGGCTCAAAATCACCTGACTCAAAATCAGCAAATCATACGTTCCCTCCTCCCCTCGCCAAAGAATCACCACCACCGCAGGGATCAACGCCAAGAACCGCGTGCTCAACCGCGAAACCCAAGGCGCCACCCTCCACCGTAAAAATCCCTCCACCACAATCTGCCCCGCCAACGTCCCTGTTAGAGTCGAGCTTTGCCCGCTCGCCAATAGAGCTACCGCAAACAGTGTCCCCGCAAATGCCGTTCCCACCAGCGGGGTCAAGGTTTCGTACGCCTGCCTCAACTCCTTCACCTCCACCCCGTTTCGGAAAAAAACCGCTGCCGCCAATATCAAAATCGCTGAATTCACCAGAAAAGCCGCGTTCAAGGCTACCGCCGAATCAATCAGATTAAACTTCGCCGCCTCCTTTTTTCCCGCCGTCGTCGGCTCAATCCTTCGCGTCTGCACCAAGGCCGAGTGCAAATACAGATTATGCGGCATGACCGTCGCCCCAATCATCGCAATTGCCACATAAAGATCACTCGTCCCACCACCCGCAGGACGAATCCCCGTTAATTTCGGACCTAAATATCCCGCGAGCACAGCCGCCCAGTCCGCCTTCGCCAACCAAAGCTCTACCACATAGCAAAGCCCAATCACCGTGACCAACGAAAGAATTCCCGCTTCCAACCATCGCATCCCCCTCGCCTGCAAAAGAAACATAAAAATAACATTCACCGAAACCAGCCCCGCACATCCCAACAGCGGCCACCCCGTAAGTAAACTTAACCCCCCCCCCCCCCCCCCCACCAACCCCCAAACAAACACCCCCAAAGCCCAAATGCAAGGAATAT
>CANIEM010000003.1 GCA_947466515.1 Verrucomicrobia subdivision 6 bacterium
AAAGTATCTTTTGCTCACGCAAACGACGTTTCGACATTATGCATAAAGCCATAATGCGGCTTTAGAGTTGGAGCATTAGGTAGGGGCGGTATCTCCGAGGCTGCCTAGATGGACGATTGAGTATACAGCGTTGAGCGCAGGCATTCTCGGAGAGACCGCCCAACCTTGGTTTTGGGTGACTGGGTTCCCGCAGTGGGTGGGATTAGTTTGTGGATTTTTTCTGAGGTAGCATGAGGGAGAGGGCAATGGAGCCGCCCACCAACCCAGTGATGATGACGAGGGACCAGGCGATGGGGAACTTCCCACCAAAGAGATCGTTTAGCCAAGCCATCTTAAGCCCGACGAACATCAGAACTAAGCCCAGCCCAAACTTGAGGAAGTGGAACTTGTCCACCACACCGGCGAGCAGAAAGTAGAGTGCCCGCAAGCCGAGGATGGCGAAGACATTGGAGGTCAGGACGATGAGGGGTTCCTTGGTGATGGCGAAGATGGCGGGGACGGAATCGATGGCGAAGACGATGTCGCAAAATTCGATAAAGATCAGGCAGATCATCAGCGGGGTCACTTTCCATGCGGATCCAACTTTCAGGAAAAACTTCCCTTCGTCTGTCTTGTGGGTGACGGGTAGAACGCGTTGGAGAAAGCGGAGGAAGGGGTTGGTTTCGGGGTTAATGGCGTGATCTGGGGAGAAGAATATCTTTAGGCCAGTAAGAACCAGAAAACCTCCCAGGAGCAGATTGATCCAGTGGATCTGCAGAAGGACGGCACCGAGGGCGATGAAGATGATGCGGAAAAAAACGGCTCCAAGAATCCCCCAGAAGAGAATCTTGTGCTGAGATTGGGCGGGGATGCCAAAGAAGCGGAAAAGCACGACAAAGATGAAGAGGTTGTCGACTGCCAAAGACTTTTCAACGATGAAGCCGGTGAGGAATTCCAGGGCGGAGTAACGGGCTTGCTGATCCGGATCGAAACCGGATAGGGCCATGAGTTGCGGATTTTGCGAGAACTCATGTTTGCAATAGAGATAGAAGCCAAAATTGAACAGTAGAGCCAAGGTGATCCAAAAGACGCTCAGCCCCACGGCCTCTCGCATCTTGATGACGTGAGCTTTCCGATGGAACAATCCCAAATCGACGGCTAGGACCGCGAAGACAAAGAGGATGAACCCCGCGTAAAACCAGAAATAATCGCGGAAAGGAAAGAGAACCATGTCGAGTGGCACAGGCGAGACCCTAGCAGGCGGTGGATCTTAATGCCAAGTGTGGAGGGGGAGGGCCTAGGCGGATGATTTTGGATTTTGGATTCTTAATTTTGGATTAGGGAGACGGACGTGATGATGCGTGGGTTTTGCCCCGCGGTTGCGGCCCCGACGCGGGTCGGGGTAGAGACACGGTTCGCGTAGATTTTGGATTTTTAATTATTGGAGAGTGTGAATGTGGGAATGTTGTTTTGAACCTGGAAGCTTAGGTAGTGGCGGCATCTCCGAGGCCGCCTAGCTGGGCCATTAAGCAGTCAAAGATGAGCGCAGGCGTTCTCGGAGAGACCGCCCTACCTTGGTTTTGGGTGTTGGCCCTACTTCGTCCCGCATGCGCGGGACTTCGAAGGGCGCCCGCAAAGTGCGGGCGCCCACTGGGGCGGGTTGTGGGAAAATGTTGACCCATGAGGGGAGGAGGGGAGTTTGTGGCAATGTCTTTACCGTTTCTGATCGCTGGGGTGGTGGGGTTGGTTATTGGGGCGGGGTTGGTTTATGCATTTTATGCGAGCCGCTGTGCAGGGTTGGCAGAGAAGGCTGCGGGGTTGCGGGATCGGTTAGCTGAAGCGGAGCAGTCTCGTGTGGCTTGTGAGGCGCAGAATCGTGAGGCGCGGGAAGGACTAGTCCGAGCGGATACTCAGCGTCAGGCGACGGAGACAAACTTGCGGGAGTTGCGGGAAGAGAAGGAGAAATTAGCGGTTCGGTTGCAGGCGGATCTGCGGGCAATGACGCAGGAGATGGTGACGGAGGGGACGCGGCGGTTGGCCCTGGATAACCGAACGCAAGTGGGGAGTGAGCTTCGCCCGATTCTAGATCGGATGGAGGCGTTTCGTAAGCGGGTGGATGAGGTGCACACAGCGGAAACTTCGATGCAGTCGGACTTACGTCGTGAGCTGCAGCAGATTCAGTTACTGAATACGCAGCTAGGGACGGAGACTCATGCGTTGACTCATGCTTTGAAGAACGATTCTGGGGTACGTGGTCGATGGGGGGAGATGATTCTGGAGAAGACGCTAGAGATCTCGGGGTTAGAGAAGGGGCGGGAGTATCGGACGCAGGAATCGGCGGATCGCAAGAGGATGGATGCGGTGGTTTATCTGCCGGAGGAGCGGGCGATCATTATCGATAGCAAGGTGCCCCTGGTGGATTACGAGGCCTACTGTTCGGCGACGGAGAAGGTTGAGCAGGAGAAGTATTTGAAGGCGCATGGGTTGGCGGTGAAACGATTTGTGGATGATCTTTCTGGCAAGGGGTATCCAGAATTGTTGGCGGGGAAATCGCTGGATTTCACGGTGATGTTTATTCCGATTGAGCCAGCCTTTGCCGCGGCCCTGCAGTCGAATCCTGATCTGATTGAGTATGCTTTTGAGCAGAGGATTGTTTTGAGCACGCCGAGTTCTTTGATGGCTACTTTGCGGACGATCTCGAATTTGTGGAGGATCGAGCGGCAGAATCGGAATGTGCAGGAGATCGCGCGGTTAGGCGGAAAGTTGCATGACGATCTGGCGAACTTCTGTGCGGATCTGGCGGAGGTGGGTAAGGCGCTGGAGAAGGCACAGGAGGCGCATGGATCGGCGGTGAAGAAGCTATCGGAGAAGAAGGGGAATATTCTTGGGACGGCAGATAAGTTACGAGACTTGGGGGCGAAGACGGAGAAGAGATTGGTTTTGGAGGAGTAGAAAAAGGGATTAAGGGGTTAAGCCCCGACGCGGGTCGGGGCGCGGACGCGGGGGTTAAGGAAAAAGAAGGTGAAGGTGGGAATGTTGTTTAGAAGCTGGAAGATTAGGTAGGGGCGGCATCTCCGAGGCCGCCTAGCTGGGCGGACAAAATCGAATATAGAGCGCTTGTTTACGTTCTTTTTCGTGTGGAAAAGAACTAGGACGACCAGAGACGGTCGTCCGTACCTGGCGATCGATGATTCAATCGGCTGACCAGGGATGGTCAGCCCTACCTTTGTTTCGTTCTTGTGTGTGCGGGGCGCAGACGCGGGGGTTAACCCTACTTTGCTCAGTCTCGGTAAACCTTGCTGAGCTACGAAGGGCGGGTGGTTAAGTTTGTTTGGGATGGATGATGGTGAGGGCGAGGATTCCTGCGCAGGCTTGGATGGCGGCGAGCGTGAGGAGGGCGGTGCTCATTCCGTGGTGGCTTTTCATCCATCGGAAAAGTTCGGGGGCGACTAGGCCTGCTAGATTTCCGACCGAGTTGATCCAGGCGATGCCAGCGGCGGCCGCGGTGCCTGAAAGAATTGCGGTGGGGACGCTCCAGAAGCAGGAGGTGGTGGCGAGGACTCCTGTGAGGGCAATGGATAGGGTTACGAGGATAATCCATCCTGGTAGACCTGGGAGGGCGCTGAGGGCGAAGCCAAGGGCAGCGGTGAGGGCGGAAAGGCCGACATGGAGGCGTCGCTCTCTTTTACGATCGGAGTGGCGGCAGACCCAGACCATGCCGAAGGCGGCACAGGCCCAAGGGATGGCGGAGTAGATTCCGATCTGCCAGTCCACTTGAGTGAGACTGTCGTGAACGATCTGCGGAAGCCAGAAAGAGGCCCCGTAGAGTCCGAAGACGATGGTGAATTGGGTGAGGCAGAAGATCCAGATGCGGGTGGAGCGAAAGGCGTCTTTGAGGCTGAAGGCGTGCTCGCCGGCCGACAGTTTCTGATGCTGTTCATGATCGAGCTTTTCCAGGAGGAAGGATTTTTCTTGGGGGGAGAGCCAGTGGGCTTTGCTGGGGTGATCGGTGAGGAGAAGGGGGACAGCCAGACCGAGGAGGATGGAGGGAACTCCTTCGAGAATAAAAAGCCACTGCCAGGATTGGAAGCCGTACCAGCCATTGGAAGCTTGGAGGATAAATCCAGAGATGGGGCTACCGACGATGCCAGCGGCGGCGACGGCGGTCATAAATAGTGCAATCATGTGGGCGCGATGTTCTCGAGGAAACCAGTAGGTGAGGTAGAGGATGATCCCAGGGAAAAAGCCCGCTTCGGCGACACCGAGGAAGAAGCGAAGGAGGTAAAAGGAGAGGGAACCTTGGCTGAAGGCCATGAGGGTGGAGATGATTCCCCAGCTGATCATGATGCGGGCGATCCAGAGGCGGGCTCCGGTGCGCTGGAGAATTAGATTAGCCGGAACCTCGAAGAGGAAGTAACCGAGGAAAAAAATGCCAGCACCTGTGGCGAAGACTGCGTCGGAGAACCAGGGCACGCCGTGCATGGCTAATTTTGCGAAGCCGACGTTGACGCGATCGATGTAGGCGAGGATGTAGCAGGAGAAGAGAATGGGGATGAGTCGGAAGGCGACCTTTCGGTAGATGGGGGAGAGAGTCATGGGAGGAGGGTAGGGTGGGGGAATGTGATTTGGGATGTTGAATTTTTAATTTTGGATTATTGGAGAGTACGAAAGTGTGAAGGTGTGAAACCCCGACACCGGTCGGGGCAGGGTGGGAATGTGGCCCTACTACGCTAGTCTCGGTAAACCTCGCTGAGCTTGGCCCCCTAAGACCTACCCCCGCCCATTCTAGTTAGTCATTCCATGACGAATGGTATTTCCGCTTACGCGGGGGAATTTAAAGGGAGCCCGCAGCGGGCGGGTGGGAAGGGGGTGATTTGGGATGTTGAATGTTTAATTCTTTATTGAGAAGAGATTGTATTTGGAGGCTTAGGTAGGGGCGGCATCTCCGAGGCCGCCTAGCTGGGCGATTGGGCGTACAGAATTGAGCGCAGGCGTTCTCGGAGAGACCGCCCTACCTTGGTTTTGTGGTCTAAAAGTGTGAGTGGGTGAATCCCTAATCAGCGCGGGGTAGAGACACGGTACGAGCGAATATGGTTTTGGAGTAGACGTGCCGACCTTTGCGGACTTGGCGTGAGAAAGGGGTCTAGGGGGTGGGGCGGGGAATAGAAGGCGAGTCGCTAACCAGCAACACCTTCCAAGGTAATTAAAATTATTAATACACAATAACTCGCTATTTAAATATTTTGTGCTTTATTACTGTATGCACAAAATGTTCACTCTAGCACTTAGTTTACTGGCTTTTGGCTATCAGAGCGCCTCTGCGATAAATCTTATTTCACCTGTCGTCTTCGGCAACTTAGGAACAGTCACCGCTTCAACCACAAGCAACACGGTGGGATACCTTTCCTTTTCGCAGCAAAATCAATTCCAGGCTCAGGGATTCACCATGGGTTCGACTGACTACCAGCTGACTTCGCTACAATTTGGCCTAGGATCTACCGGCACTGCCGATCCCTTGGTCCAGATCTACGGTAATAACTTGGGGGCACCTAGTTCCGCGCTGGCAACGTTCACTCTGACGTCCCCGGCCGTGTCTTCTAAAGGTATTTACAACTTCAGTGGTTCTTTCGTGGCACAGAAGAACACCAGTTACTGGGCGGTTCTTTCGAATGTTAACTCTGCGGATTACGAATCATTTGAGTGGTATACAAATGATGCCTTCACGCCGCCGTCAGGACAAAATGCTTCCGGCATCGATTACCTACAAACCGTCGAGCGCAATAATGTTGGAGGGGCTTGGACTGGCGCTATTCCCTCGCTTAGCATTCAGATTCGTGGCACGGCTGTTCCTGAGCCGTCCTCGCTTTCAATGTTAGTGCTTGGCGGGGTGGTGATGGCGCTGGTGAGCCGTAAGAAATAGTAGACCATTGAAGAAACTTCTCATCCTTAGTGTACTGGCTCTGGGCTACCAGACCGCATCAGCGCAACTTGTGACAGAAAGTTTCGGAACGGGAGGCAATGCGTTCACGATGGATTTTGTAACGATCGGCAATCCTGGTAACGCGGCCGATACAACAGGGAGACCTAATCCTGCGGGTTCGGTGGCCTACACCTACAATTTGGGCAAATATGAGGTAAGTAGGGATCAGATCGATAAAGCGAATTCAGCAGGAAGCCTAGGGATTACGCTTGAGGATATGGGCAGCTATGGCGGCAATGGCGCAAATAAGCCTGCAACGGGAGTAAGCTGGTATGAGGCGGCCAAGTATGTTAACTGGCTAAACACGAGCACAGGAAATACAGCGGCGTATAAGTTTGATGGGAGTGGAACATTCCAGCTGTGGATAGCGGGGGATGCAGGCTACAACGCCAACAATCTGTTTCGCAATAGCTTAGCCAAGTACTGGTTGCCAAGCCTTAACGAGTGGTACAAGGGAGCGTATGGGAATCTCAATGGAACTTGGAATAACTTTCCAACTGGAAGCGATAGCGCACCGACGGCAATAGCTAGCGGAACAGCAGCGAACACTGCGGTGTACAACCAAAGCTTTCCCGCTGGTCCTGCAGATATCAACAACGCAGGAGGATTAAGTCCGTACGGAACGATGGGGCAGGGAGGTAATGTAATGGAATGGAATGAGACATCATTTGACGGAAGTAATAACATAGCGGGCGAGAATCGTGAACTGCGTGGCGGTTCCTGGAATCTCGACGCCTACTTTCTGGCATCCTCGACACAAGATAACTACGACCTCTATCCGAGCCAGGAAAGCTACATCTCCGGGTTCCGTGTTGCTAGTGTTCCTGAACCGTCGACTGGGCTCTTGGTGGTGCTAGGGCTAGGTGGGTTGCTGCTTAAGCGGCGCAAGACGGTTACGGTTTAGTTTTTTTTACTCACGCCAAGGTCGGGGTAAATACGCGGTACGCAATGATGTCTGAAGCTTAGGTAGGGGCGGCATCTCCGAGGCCGCCTAGCTGGGCGATTGGGCACAGAGCGTTGAGCGCAGGCGTTCTCGGAGAGACCGCTCCCGCGGTTGAGGGACGCAGGCGCGCCCTTGGTTTTGTTGTGCAAACGATCGATGGTTCAATCGGCTGACCAAGGATGGTCAGCCCTACCAGGGATGGTCTCGCGGTGGTGTGAATCGCTAATGATGGGACAGAATTTGTCCCACCTGCTAGGATAGGGTTTCTGATGATGAAGCGTACTTTTCTGGGTTGGGAGGAGCCGGTGCTCGTGGCTACGGCCAAATGGTTACTGGCCAACTTTAAGGATTTATCGGACGTAAAGGTCGTGGTGCGTGGATCTCGTGCAGGCAGACGTCTTCTGGAAAGGTTGGCGGTCGAGGCGGATAAAATGAAACGCCCCTTATTCCTGCCTCAAATATCGACGATTGCGCAGGTGGTGGAAGGTCTTTTCGATGCACCCGAGGGAATTCTGCCTTCAGCATCGGATCTCGTACAAAAGTTAGCCTGGATGGAGGCGCTCCGCCGATTGCCCAAAGGGGAGAAATCCAAGCTGTTTGTCCTGCCTGAGGGAATCGGGCAAGGCGGTGATCCCGAACTTCTTCTCGGTAGTCGGCTCCAGAAACTGTGGAACGAGTTGGGGGGAGAGGGTCGATCGTTTGCGGATGTGGGGCGCATGATTCAGGAGAAAATGCCCGAAGCTCCTGAATCGGAGTCGGAACGCTGGCATCTCTTGGAGGAGGTTCATCGAGATTATGGGAAAATATTAAATAAGTTAGGGTGGATGGATCCGGCCGAGCGAAGAAACCTTTTAGCGGACAAGGGAAAGGTCAAAGACGTACAGGTAGTCTTGGTAGGGGTGGTAGAGATTCTGCCCATTTTTTTGAAAATGCTGGGGGCTCTTCCGCAGTCGCCTCAAGTTCTCGTCTTCGCGCCCGAGACGGAGCAGAAGGGCTTTGACGAGTATGGGAGATTAAATGTTCAGGTTTGGGCTAAGAGAAGTAGCGGGTTGAATGGGGGTGAAATCCATCCTGTGGTGCGGGCGGCCGATCAGTCGGCCCGATTGGCAGAAATGGCCAAGAAATGGCCCGGAGCTACCTTGGCGATTCCTGAAGAAAGTGCGGTGGCTGGGATACGGGAGGCGTTGAGGGAGGGGGGAATGGATTCTCACTGGGCCGAGGGAAAGAGAATGGCGGAGGGTCGGGTGGCGACGTTTCTTCGGGCGGTGGTGGACTATGCTTCTCGAAAACCGGGCGAGGCGCCCTCTTGGGAGTCGGCTGCCCTGCTGATGCGCCATCCCGATGGATTGGGAGACCAGCTCAAAGCGTCGGCAGACTTAGATAAGTATGCGGAAGAGCATGTGCCCGAGAAGATGGATCCTCCCCTAGGAAGTCTTGAGGGAGAGTGGGTGGCAAAACTGGAGAGAAAGATCGGTTTCGTCCCGGCAGTGGAAAGTGCCTCGAGTCAGGCTAGCAAGACTACGCAAATGCTCTCGCACGTTTATGGATCGTTGGAGGTGAATGTCGATATGCCCTCGGGACGGATGATGCGGGACTCTTTGCAGAAGGCCCGAAAAGTGATGGCAGAGCTAGGGTCGTGCTCATTGCCCTACTTAGAAAAGATTGGGGCAGCCGATTATTTGCGGCTGGTACTTTCTGAGATGGAGGATTGTCAGGTTCCGGAGTCTGCCGGAGCAGGAGCGGTGGAGATGGTGGGATGGCTCGAGTTGGCGGAGGAAGATTCGCCTTCGGTTGCGGTGGCCTCGTTCCATGAAGGGGCTGTGCCGACAAGTGTGACCTCGGACGAGTTTCTGCCAGGGAATTTGCGGGAGATCTTAGGGGTGAACGATAATGAGAGGCGGTTGGCACGCGACGCTTATGCTTTGGCGGTGATTCTAGGAACCCGAGCGGGGGGCCGTGGAATTGTCGGGTTAGTTGTGCCTTCGTTTAATTCAGCGGGAGATCCTGTGAAGCCGAGTCGGCTGCTTCTGGGCGGTCTCCAAGGAGAAAGTCTGGCGGCACGAGTGCTGGCTTTAACGGAAAAAGAGAATCAGGAGAAGAAATTCGAACGGTTAGCGAGCGGCCGTGGTTTTGGAGCCCTGCCTGCAGGGCAAGAGAAGATAAGCCGAGTTTCTGTAACCGGTTTTCGAGATTACCTGATGAGTCCCCGCTACTTTTATTTTTCGAAGGTTTTGAGGTTGGGGACAGTAGAGGATGAGCCGGGAGAACTTTCGGCAGCGGGGTTCGGCACTTTGATTCATCGGGTAGCAGGGTCCTTTGCCAGGGAAGTGGGTCTGCGCGAGAGCATCCGAGAGGAGGAGATCTTCGCATTTCTTCAAGCGGAGCTGAATCGTCTTGCGAAAGAGCGTTTTCGAAAAGAGCCGAAAGCGGCGGTGGGCTGGCAGTTGGAGTTAGCAGAGGAGAGGTTGAAGGCTTTTGCTCGGGTTCAGGCAAGGGAGCGGGCCGCGGGATGGAAAATCGTTCTGACGGAGGATGAGGGAGTGAAGAAAAATCCCGCTGAGATCGATCTAAAGGATTCTCAGGGTAGGAGTCTGACGGTTTATGGGCGTCCCGATCGGATGGATCGAAATGAGCAGACGGGCCGTTGGAGGATTGTGGATATTAAGACGAGTGCCACACCGAAAACTCCCGAGCGAGCCCATCAGCAAGCGGATGGGACGTGGAAAGATCTGCAAATGCCCTTGTACCGGGAGTTAGCGCCGCTCGTCTTGGGAGGGGAAGGTAAGGATTGGGATGCGGGGAAGTGTGATCTTGTTTATTTTCAACTACCGAAGGATGTAGATAAATCGGGTATTTCGAAACCGATGGAGGAGAGCACGGTCCTGGAAGCACTGGAGAAAGCAAAAGAGGTGGTGGGTTCGATCTTGGATGGGAAGTGGGATGAAATTGGAGAGCTGGACACGGAGATGACTCATCCGACATTTTTGGCGTTGTGCGGACTGGCGGGGATACCACAGAGCGTGCCGGACGAGGAGGCGGAGGAGTGATGAAGAAGCCTACTTCGAACTCGACTCTGATTTCGGCTTCGGCGGGAAGCGGAAAGACGTATCAACTGGCGGGCCGGTTTCTGCGGATTCTATTAGAAAAGGATTCGAATGGGGGGCGAGTCGATCCCACGACTGTCTTGGCGACTACTTTTACACGGGCGGCCGCGGGGGAGATTCTTTCTCGGGTTTTAGGTTGGCTGGCTCGAGCGGTCTTTGATGCAGGAAAAAGGAGGGAACTCGGGGCGGTAGCGGGGGGAAAGAAAGAGCCTTCGGTGGGGGAGTGTGCTGCGGTGCTGGAGGAACTGACGCAACGAATGCATCGTCTACAAATCGGAACGATGGACGGTATCTTTGCCAAGGTGGCGCGCTCTTTCGGTCCTTCTGTTGGATTGCCTCCTACTTGGACGATTGCACTTGGAGAAAAGTCGGTGGAGTTAGCCGAGGCAGCGGTCGACACTCTTTTGGAAGGAGGATCTGGGCTGCGAATTCGCAAAGCGTGGAGGAAGTTTAAGGGAAAGGCGCCAGCCTTAGGATTACGCATCCAATTGATGGAAACTTTCGAGGAGTTGCGCTTGGATTTGCGGGGAATTCAGAGTGATGGCACGTGGGAAAAGGATGGTGGACCTGTTCGATTGAGTGAGGAAGAGGTGATTCGCTTGAGAACGTTTTTGAGTGGATTCGTTTCTCCTGCCACCCGCTATTGGCCAGACAATTTAGAGAAGATCAAGCAGGCGCTGGTCACACCCCCAAGGCTGGTGGATATGCTAGAATTGAGCATTTTACGGAAGATGGCGTTGGGCGAAACGAAGTTCGATAAGGCGCAAATTCCTGGCTCGTTCGTGGAGGCTTTCTCGGTGGTAGTGCAAAAGGCAAAGAAGGAGATGGTTCGGTTACACTGCGTGCGGGAGTCGGCTCTGGTGGATTTGGCGACTGAGTATGACAAGGCGCGTTCGGCTCAGTCGTACTTATCCGCGTCGTACACCTTTCGGGAGGTGGAGGCGGCGGCGTTGCGGGCGGCGGCGGGGCGGAAGTCTGACGACCTCTATTTTCGGTTGGATGGGAGGATTGCTCATCTTTTACTGGATGAGTTCCAGGATACTAGTCGGGGGCAGTTCGGCTTCTTTCAGCCCATCTTGGATGAGACCGCTGGAAAGGGGGGACATGTTCTGGTGGTGGGTGATCGGAAGCAGTCGATTTACGGGTGGCGTGGATCGGATCCTCGTTTGCTGAAGGATGTGGAGGCGATCTTGCCAGGGGTAGAGCGGGAGTCCTTGAGTGAGAGTTATCGTTCGAGCGAGGCGGTTTTGCAGGCGGTGGATAAGGCCTTCCATGAAATCGATAAGTCAGAGCTTTTCCGAAAGAAGGACAATCCAAAACCTGAACTCGCGGCGGCGGCAGAAAGTTGGAAAGAGGAGTACAAGGCTCACCAGTCTTCTTCGTCGGCTGCATCGCAATCGGGTCAGGTGGTGCTGTTTGTCTGCTCGGGTGGGTCTTCGGATGAGGTGAAGGCGGTTGTGCGAAGCAAAGTGGTGGAGCGAGGCGAGGCTCACAGCCAGAAAGGGACGGAAAGTTTAGGGATTCTATGTAGGACCCATGCATTGATTCCGGGGATTTTGGCGGAGTTGAAGGCGCGTGGGATCGAAGCAAGCGGAGAGGGTGGGAACCCGCTGAGCGACAGTGCTGGGGTGGAGATGATCTTGTCTTTGCTAACTTGGGCGGATCATCCGGGTCATAGTGCAGGGCGTTACCATGTTTGTGCGGGAGGGATGGCGGACGTCTTTGGATGTGGCCAGGTATCGCCCGTGTCGAAAGAGAAAGATGAGGGAGCGATGGAGTTTTTAACGGAGTTAAGACGCGAGATTGTGGAAAAGGGTTTGGCAGAAGTTTTGGCCACGTGGATTGCGAAGAAGAAGTGGCGGGAGGCGGGAACGGCACACGATCAGATGCGATGTGCGCAACTTGTGGAGTTGGCACGGGGATTTGATGAAGAGGGTGGGGGACGACTAGCCCGATTTGTGCGCAAGGTGCGGACGGAGAGGGTGGAAAATCCTAGAGCCTCTCAGGTGAGGGTGATGACGGTGCATGGAGCGAAGGGGCTAGAATTCGATCGGGTGATTTTGGCTGATCTGGATCGTGGGTTAAGTGCGAGGGGCGGAGACAAAGTTAAGGTTCGGGTTCGAGAAGGTAAGGCGGAGATTGTCCCTAGTGAGACGGATGCGGAGTTGATGGGATGTGTCGACAGGTGTCACGAGGTCAAAGGGGAAGAGTTTATGGACTCTTTGAGTGTGCTTTATGTGGGGCTAACGCGGGCGAGGCGGGATTTAGAAGTGGTGGTGGGAGGACCTCGGAGCAGGGAAAATTTGAGTTTGGGAAAGATTTTGCGAAGTCAGTGGGGTTGGTCGGAAGGTGAAACGGAGGGAGAGTTGAAGGTGACCGAATCGAAGGGGAAAGATTTTAATAAGGCAGAAAGGGCGACTGTGCCAAAGGATATTGGGGTGGCGGAGGCGGTTGGGGTTGCGCCACGGAAGCCGGAGGAGCGACTTGGATTGGAAAGTCCTTCTGCGCGGGAGGGGGGAGGAAAGGTGAAGTTGTCTCACGTCATTTCGCAAGGAAGTGGACGGGCTTTGGATAAAGGAACACGAATTCATTCGTGGCTGAGCAAGATCGAGTGGGTTGAGGGGAAAGTTCCTGATTCAAAGTGTTGGGTAAGGGAGGCGCCGGAGTTGTGGTGGGGGATGGATCGTGCGGAGGTGGAAAGAGAGGCATTGGAAGTGGCCGGACAGGTAGGAAAGGAGATCAGCTGGGTCTTTGACCTAAAGGAGTGGAAGAAGAAGTGGGTGGGTGTGGAGAAGTTGGAGGTTTGGAGGGAAAAGAGCTTTGCGGTGGTCTGGGAGAGGGAGGGGAAAAGTGAGGTTTTGACGGGAACATTCGATCGGGTGGTGGTGGGACGAGATGGAAAGGGAGGGGTGGTAGGGGCTGAGGTGGTGGATTATAAAACCGATCGGTTGGAGGGGGAGAAGGAGAAAGAGGAGCGGGCAGAATATTATAGGCCGCAATTGGAGGCGTATGCGGCGGCCGTGGCGAAGCTAACTGGGTTGCCGATGGGGAAAGTAACGACTCGATTGGTTTGGGTTGAGGTGTCGGCGACCCGCGAATGAGGAAAAGGATAGTATTGGCAAGAGGAGGCGAGCGATTGAGACTGCGAGAGCGATGATTACGAAAGATCCTATTTTCCAGAAAGTGGCGGGGGGGCTGGCGATAGGCCTGCTTGGACTGGCTTGTTTAAATATTCTGCGTCCATTTTTCGGACCTCTGCTTTGGGCGGTGATTCTGACAGTGGCGGCCTGGCCGGTTTTCGTATGGATATTGAGGCTGACGGGGGGTCGGAGGGTTCTTTCCTCTGTTCTAGCGAGTGCACTGGTGGCGATTTTTTGTCTATTACCGATTACTTATGGGCTGGGGGTAGCGGCAAAATCCTTAGGTCCGGTTTCGCAAAGGTTGATGGAGGCTTCGAGGGAGCAGATTCCCCCTGCGCCGGAGGAGTTAAAGAAGTATCCCTTTGGGAATATGGTTTTCCAGCAGTGGGACAGTTTGCACAACGACCGAGAAAAGTTCATTTCGGACATTGCGCCCTTGCTGCGTCAGGCGGCGACACGGCTTGGCTCATTGGCGGGTCGGATTGGGGTGGGGTTACTGGAGTTTTCCTTTTCACTGGTGATCTGCGCTTTCTTTTTCCATGGAGGGGAAGATTTAACGCGAGTGGCGAGGACAACTTTGAATCGTTTGTTTGGTTCGGAGGGTAGTGATCTGCTGGAGTTGGCTGCACAGACAATTCGGAGCGTGATGCTGGGGTTGCTCGGGACGGCGGCGCTGCAGGCCGCCTTGATGTGTTTTGGGTTTTGGATGGCGGGTGTACCGCAGGTGTTGCTGCTGGGTTTTGCGGGTTTCTTTTTTGCTAGTTTACAGCTTTCGACGGCGATTGTTTGGGCTCCAGTCGTTTTCTGGTTATTCCGGGAGGACAAGATGGGGTGGGCGATTTTTACTCTGGTTTGGGGAATCGGAGTGGTGGGGTTAGTGGATAATTTTACGAAGCCATATTTGATAAGTCGGGGAACCAATCTGCCATTTGGAATTATCTTCTTAGGGGTAATCGGTGGATTCTTGGTTTATGGATTTCTAGGAATCTTTTTCGGAGCGACCTTGATGGCAGTGGCTTATCGCCTGTTGCAGGAGTGGTTGGCGGAGGATGGCGCTCGAAAAGCGGGCTAACCACTGTACTAAGTAATTTGCAAAGGTTCCTTGCCGGAGATTGGGGTTGAGCAGGATCAATGCCTTGTTTTTGAGGGCGCTGTTTTAGACAAAATAAACACTATAAGTATTTAATATGTATTTACATATAAAAACTTAATAAATCGTTTTTTAAGTTGTCGAAAGAGTTCCTCTCACTACCTTCATCGGATGGCAGCCAAGGAAAAAAACGTTGTAACTTCAAAGTACGACGCTTCGAAGATCGATAAACTCGAGGGGCTGGAGGCGGTTCGGAAGCGACCTGGAATGTACATTGGGGATCCAGACGAGCGTGGATTGCATCACTGTGTCTTTGAGGTTCTGGATAATTCGGTGGACGAACATCTGGCGGGCCACTGTCAGAACATTGAAGTGGGGATGCATGTGGATGGTTCGATTAGTATTTCCGATGATGGGCGGGGGATTCCGGTGGACATGCATCCCAAGTTTAAAATGCCAGCGGTCGAGCTGGTCTTAACCAATCTGCATGCGGGCGGGAAGTTCGACCAAGGAGCCTACAAGTACTCGGGTGGTCTTCACGGGGTGGGAGCGAAGTGTGTTAACGCTCTGTCGGAGTGGTTCGAGGTAGAAATTTCGCGGGATGAGAAGCTTTATCACATGGAGTTCGCTCAAGGAAAAACCACCTCCAAGTTGAGCGTGATCGGGAAGTCGAAGAAGACAGGGACGAAGATTACCTTTAAGCCGGATGCAGAGATTTTTCAGGATACGACAAAGTTTAAGTTCGATCTTTTGGCCAAGCGGATGCGCGAACTGGCATTCCTAAATCCTGGCCTTTCGATTGCGTTGACGGACGAGGGGAAGAACGGGAAGACGGAAACCTTCCTTTATAAAGAGGGTATTATTGAGTTTGTGAAGCAGATGGCGAAGGCGAAGTCGCCGATTCATCCCAAGCCGATTGTTTTGGAGCGAAAGAAGGACGAAGTTTTTGTCGATTGCGTGATGCAGTATCACGACGGGTACGATGAGACCTTGCTGCCTTTTGCGAACTCGATCCCGAATCCTGACGGGGGAACCCACGTCTCGGGATTTCGCTCGGCGCTGACCCGGGCGATCAATCAGTATGCCTCGGGTAAGAATCTGGCGAAGGAGAAGGATCCCAAGATCACCGGGGAGGATGTACGGGAAGGACTGATCTGCGTATTGAGTATTCGATTGCCGAATCCTCGTTTTAACGCTCAGACGAAGGTGAAGTTGGTCAATGCGGAGATTGAAGGGATCGTGAGCAGCTGTGTGTACGAAGGCTTGCTGGCCTTTTTGGAAGAAAATCCTGGGGTTGCTAAGAAAATATTTGATAAGGCATTAACGGGTGCACGTGCTCGTGAAGCTGCGCGGAAGGCGAAGGAGACGATTCGGAAGGGGGCCTTTAGCGGTGGCGGCTTGCCTGGCAAGTTGGCGGACTGCTCGGAGCGGGATCCCAGCTTGTGTGAACTTTATATTGTTGAGGGGGATTCGGCCGGTGGTTCGGCGAAGCAGGGACGAGATCGACGGACGCAGGCGATCCTTCCGATTCGGGGAAAACTAATTAACGTGGAGAAGGCCTCGATTGATCGGGTGCTGAATAATAACGAAATTCGGACGATCATCACTGCGGTAGGCACAGGGATTGGGACTTCTGATGAGAAAGATAAGAAGAGTGGGGAGGAATCGGATGGGAGCGGCTTTGATCTAGGTCGGTTGCGGTACCATAAGATCATCTTGATGACCGACGCCGACGTGGACGGGTCGCATATTCGCACTCTTTTATTGACCTTCTTTTATCGAAAAATGCCTCAGCTGGTGGCTCAAGGATATATTTACGTGGCGCAGCCTCCTCTCTTCCTGATCAAGCGGAAGAAGCGGGAGGAGTACGTAGAAGATATCGAGACTCTGGACAAGATTCTGATCGAATTAGGCACGGAGGAGGTTTCCCTGGTACGGCTTTCGGACAAGAAGACGTTCACTAAGGCGCAGCTTCTGGATATTTTGGTTTCGTTACAAGAGCTCGAAAAACTTTCTCGTGCGGTGACGCGTCGTGGGGTGAAGTTCGATGACTACCTTGAGGCGCGAGATGCAAAGAGCGGGGATCTTCCGAAGTATATTTCGAAGGTGCGCGAAGGTACGGAGGAGAAATTTCATTATTTCAAGGACGACAAGGATATGTCGAAATTCAGGGAGAAGATGGGGATTGAGGAGGACGAAGAGGACGATGTTAAAGAGAATGGTAAGGGCAAGCAGGAGAAGGAGAGTCCTTTAGTGGCGAAAGCGAAACCGTTGGCGCGGATCTATGAAATCTACGAGGCAGGGAGTATTGCTAAGGCTTTGCAGGGGTTAGGGAAGAAGGGGTTGGAGATGGATCACTACTCCGCTCAAGACAAACCGCTTTTTGAATGCGTTGAAGGGGAGGGAGACAAACCAACGAGGACTCCGATTTTCTCAATTGCGGAAATTCTGACAGCAGTCAAGGGGGTGGGGAAGAAAGGGGTACAGATTACTCGGTTCAAGGGGTTGGGTGAAATGGATGCGAAAGAGCTGTTTTCAACGACGATGGATCCAGAGAAGCGTCAGTTGTTGAAGGTGGATTTAGTGGATGCGGCGAAAGCGGATGAGATCTTTACCACCTTGATGGGTGATGAGGTGGAACCTCGCCGTATCTTTATCGAAGAAAACGCTTTGAACGTGCGTAATTTGGACGTCTAAACGAAAGGATATTTTTATGGCTTTGGCTCGCGCTAAAATTGTTCCGATCAACGTTGCTGATGAAATGGCGAAGTCATTTCTCGACTACTCGATGTCGGTGATTATCTCGCGGGCCTTGCCGGATGCGCGTGACGGATTAAAGCCTTCTCAGCGTCGTATTCTTTACGCAATGGATGGGCTTGGGGTGCAGCCTAACCGCAAGCATGTGAAGTGCGCAAAAATTGTCGGAGAAACCATGGGTAACTTCCATCCGCACGGCGATATGGCGATTTATCCCACCTTGGTGGGGATGGGGCAGTGGTGGGGGATTCGGCATCTTTTGATTGAGGGAAGAGGTAACTTTGGTTCGATCGACGGTGATCCACCCGCTTCGATGCGGTACACCGAGGCGCGCTTGCATCATTTGGGCGCTGCCTTGATGGGGGACATGGAGAAGGACACAGTTGATTTCGTTCCAACCTACGATGAGCGGTTGACGGAGCCGGTGGTACTACCTGCGGCTTTTCCGAACTTGATTGTGAATGGCGGGACGGGGATCGCAGTGGGAATGGCGACGAATATTCCTCCTCACAATCTGGGGGAAACGATCGATGCGCTGATTGCTCTGATTGAGAATCCTAAGCTGACGGCGGACGAGATTCTTAAGATCATGCCTGGGCCTGATTTCCCGACGGGCGCTTTGATTTGCGGAAAAGAATCGATCGCCTCGTACTATAAGACGGGGCGTGGCTCGCTGAAGATGCGGGGCAAGGTTTCGGTGGAGGATGGGCGGTCGGGGAAGCAGCAGTTAGTCATTACGGAAGTTCCTTACAACGTGAATCCCGAGGAGTTGATTAAGCGGGTAGCGGAGTTGGTCGAAGAGAAGAAGTTGGAAGGAATTAGTGACGCACGCAACGAATCGGACGAATCGATCCGGATTGTTTTGGAATTGAAGAGGGACGTCATCCCGAAGGTGGTGATCAATAACCTCTACAAGCACACAGCCTTGGAAAGTAGTTTTGGGGTGATCATGTTGGCCTTGGATGGGCGGCGACCAAAGTTGCTCCCGATGCGGGACATGTTGATTTGCTACATGGAGCATCGGCGCGAGGTGATTATTCGGAGGACTAAGTTTGATCTGAAAGTTGCTGAGGATAGGGCTCACGTTTTAGAAGGTTACAAGACAGCGCTGGATCATTTGGATGATTTCGTAAAAATTATTCGTGCTTCGAAGGATCGGCTCACGGCCCGAACGAAACTTCAACAAAAGTACAAGTTAAGCGACCGTCAGGTAGACGCGGTTCTCGAGCTTCGGCTTTATCAGTTGACTGGATTGGAACGTGAGAAGATCGAAGAGGAGTACTTGGAGTTGATTAAGCGGATTGAGGAGTTGCGCAGCATCCTAGCCAGCGAGAAAAAGGTCTATGCTTTGATCCGGAAGGAGCTGTTGGAAATTAAGGAGAAGTACGCGGACAAGCGCCGGACACATATTGTAAAGGATGAAGGGGACATTGAGACGGAAGATCTCATCGCGAAAGAGGGAACACTGATCACTCTTTCGCACGCGGGCTATATTAAGAGAACTTCGGCGGACAGCTATCGGGCTCAGAAGCGTGGTGGCAAAGGGGTGATGGGCATGAAATCGAAAGAGGAGACAGGGAAGGATGATGAGACGGATTTCGTGGAGCACCTTTTCTCGGCGACGACCCACGATTATCTAATGTTTTTCACAAGCACAGGGCGTGTTTATGTGGAAAAGGTTTATGAGATTCCTGAAATGGGGCGGACGGCACGAGGAAAGTCGATTGCCAACGTATTGGCTTTGCAGGCTGGTGAGAAAATTGCGGCTCTGATCTGTGTGAAGGAGTTCACCGATAAACAGCACTTGGTTATGGCAACGTCCTCGGGGATCGTGAAAAAGACTAACCTCTCTGATTATGCCAACTATCGGAAGGGCGGCATCATTGGGATTAAAATTGAAAGCGGTGATGAGCTGATTGGTTGCGCGTTGACCTCGGGGACCCAGGAAATTGTTTTAGTGACTTCCGAAGGAATGAGCCTGCGTTTTCATGAAGATCAGCTTCGTGATCAGGGCAGGGCGACGGTTGGGGTGTACGGAATCCGTCCTGAGAAGAAGGATAAAGTGGTAGGGGCAGCGATTGTGGATCCGAAGGCCACTTTGTTGGTGGTCGGTGATAACGGGGTGGGTAAGAGGACTTCCTTTGATGATTACCGAAGTCAAACCCGTGGCGGTAAGGGTATTATCACAATGAAGACCACGGATAAGACTGGAGCGGTTGCTGGTGCGATATCGGTAAAAGAGGATGATGAGATCATGCTGATCACAAATAAAGGTCAGATGGTACGAACCAAGGTGAAGGATATTCGGGAATCGGGTCGAAACACCCAAGGAGTTTACTTAGTGCGACTGGAAAAAGGTGATCGGTTACACGGAGTAGCGCGGGTGGTGGAAACGGACGAGAAAGACGAAGAGCAGCTCGAATTAGGTACGTGAAAATCCTTACGCTAGCCTTGGCGCTGGTCTGGGGGGCAACAGGATTTGGTGCGGAAGAACCTTTAGCACGAATTGCTTTTGGGTCCTGCTACAAGCCCCAAAAACAGACGCTGATTTGGGAGGAGGTGGAGAAGTTTAAGCCGCAGCTTTGGATCTGGTTGGGGGACAATTTCTACAACGACTGGGCGGAGGGCAAGTATCTCAAGAGCAATGACGATGCCGATTGCTTTACCAAGAATTACAAGCTCTTGGGAGACAGTGAGGCAGTGAAAAGCTTGAAGCGGATCGATCCTAAAATCATGGCGACTTGGGATGACCACGACTACGGCAAAAATGACGCAGGAAAAGAGTACGACCGAAAGGAGGAGAGCCGTAAAGCCTTTGTGAAGTTCTTTGGGAATCCTGACCAGCCTGATGGGGTGTACAGCTCGCAGGACTTTGGTCCCGCAGGGAAATGCGTCCGAGTGATTTGTTTAGATACGCGCTTCAATCGTGATCCTCTGCCGCCTCGTGGCCAAAGTGGGGGTGAGGGCGATATTTTGGGGGAGACCCAGTGGGGTTGGCTTGAGAAAGAGCTGCTCAAGCCAGGAGCTGATTTGACGGTGGTGGGTTCGAGTATTCAGCTGGTTGCCGATCAGCATCGATTTGAGAAGTGGGCTAACTTTCCCAAAGCTCGAGAGCGTTTTCTTGCTTTGCTCGAGAGAACGAAAGCACATGGGGTGATCGTTTTAAGCGGGGATCGCCACTGGGCAGAGATTTCTCGTTTAGAGAAAACTCCGGCGGGTTTTCCCTTGTATGATGTGACCTCGAGTGGCCTGACTGAGCAGGCTAGTTTAATGAAGGAGGAGAATCGCAGTCGCGTGGGTGCGGTTTTTATTGGGCATAATTTCGGCGGAATTCGCATCGATTGGTCGAAAGAGGATCCATGGGTAACGCTGGAGATTCACGGGGAGAATGGGCAGAACGGACCAACGGCAGAATTCCCATTGTCCCAACTTGCCCCGCCGAAGCGGTGACCTAGTTTCGAGCTTATGGCCCTTATTCTTGCTCGTCCGGAATTGAATCTTTGGGAAAGGCTTTACCTGCCTTCTATCCTCGGAGGTCTCTTCATCACCCTGCGGCACATGGTGGAGACGATACTCCTCCGCGTCTTTCCAAGGAAAAGAACCGGGCCGCGATCCTTGATGGAGATGAGTTCCACCGGGCTAATGAGTATGCAGTATCCAGAGGAAAAGTGGCCGATGCCTGATGGCTATCGAGGGGCTCCGGTTTTGGTGATGGATGAAGGGGGGCGGGAGAAGTGTGTTTCTTGCCAGCTTTGTGAGTTTATTTGTCCTCCTCGGGCCATACGGATTACGCCTGGATTCCTCCCAGGGGCGGATGTTCACGCCAATGTAGAGAAGAAGCCACGCGCCTTTGATATTGATATGTTGCGCTGCATTTATTGCGGGATGTGCGAAGAGGTTTGTCCAGAAGAAGCGATCTTTTTAAAGAAAGAAGAGCCTATCTTTGTGGGGACTTCGCGGCAGGCGATGATTCGAGATAAGCAGGAGCTATATCGTCTTGGGGGTGTGATGGTGCGTCCGATTAAGAAGTGGGACGGTAAATAGTTCTTTCGGAGTTAGGGAGGATCAATGGAGCAGCTTTTCTTTTGGATGTTGGCGGCGGGACTCTTGATCTCGGCGATTACGGTGGTGGCGGTGCGTAATCCTGTGACAAACGCGGTTTGCCTGGTTTCGACTCTTGTTTTTGAGGCGGCTCTTTTCATCACTTTGGAGGCAACCTTCATGGCGGCAGTGCAGGTGATCGTTTATGCGGGGGCGGTCATGGTGCTTTTTCTCTTTGTTATTATGTTACTCGATGTTCGGGTGGAGGTTCTCGGTAAGATTTCTTGGCTGAAAATTGTCGGAGTGGGTTTGGTCTTGCTTCTAGCTCTGGTCGGCCTGCCCAAGCTTTCGTCTGTTTTCCCTTTTGCGGGCGAGGCACTTCACTGGGGCCATGCCAAGGTGCCGGGAACGGCTCAAGATTTGGGTCACCTACTTTTTAGTGCTTATGGGCCACTCTTTCTAACTACGGGGGTTCTTTTACTGGTGGCGACGGTAGGAGTAGTAGTGCTTTGCCGCAGGGATACTGAGGCGTGATGGGCGGCGAAATTACTCTTGGGCACTACTTGGTTCTAAGTGGAGCTCTTTTTCTTATCGGTCTGGCAGGCGTGGTTCTACGCCGAAGCTTACTGGTTGTTATGATGTCTTTAGAGCTATTGCTGAATGCAGCCAATTTAGCTTTGGTAGCAGTGGGGAGGTTTCAGGGGATTCCTGATCCTCAGGTGGCGGTTTTCTTTGTCATCACTGTCGCGGCGGCGGAAGCCGCCCTCGGGCTAGCGATTCTTGTGGCCATTTTCCGGATCAAGAAAACTACAGCAGCAGACCAGATGGCCAGCTTGCGTTTCTAAATGATAGCTTATTCGCCATATCTTATTTTGCTCTTACCACTTTTTGCGGCAGTGGTCACTCGACTTTTTCTCCACCCGTTTCCGCGATTCGCCATTTCCGTCTCCACGCTTGCCTGCCTAGGTAGTTTTCTCGGTTCACTGCTGCTTTTATTTTCAGGTGGCTTAGGAAGTACGATCGCCATTCCAGCAGTTCCTTGGATTGAGTTCGCTGGGTTGAAAGCAGATTTTGGTTTACTGATGGATCCGTTGGCTCGACTGATGGCCGTACTGGTCTCGGGCATTGCGCTGTTAGTGCATATTTATTCGATCGGGTATTTGAAAGAGGATCCGCATCGCAGCCGATTCTTTGCGGAACTCTCCTTGTTTGTCTTTTCCATGATGGGAATCGTGCTGGCCGACAATCTGGTAACGATGTTCCTTTTCTGGGAACTGGTGGGGTTGAGTTCGTATCTCCTGATCGGTTTCTGGTTTGATCGTCCTCCGGCTGGGGCAGCGGCGAACAAGGCGTTCTTGGTCAACCGAATTGGAGATTTTGGATTTATTCTTGGGATTCTTGGGGTGTGGTCACTTTTCGGAACGGTCAGTCTGGTGGATCTGCCAAGTTGTTTAACGGCTAGTCCTGGGGGATGGGCGGTTACGGCGGTTGGGCTGGGCCTGTTTTGCGGATGTTTAGGGAAATCGGCTCAGTTTCCTTTGCATGTTTGGCTGCCTGACTCCATGGAAGGACCGACTCCCGTTTCTTCGCTTTTGCATGCGGCAACCATGGTGGTGGCTGGTGTTTATATGCTGATCCGTGTTCTACCGATTCTAGAGTTGAGTGCGGTGACGATGACGACAATTGCGTGGGTGGGAGGTGCGATGACTCTTCTGCCTACTCTTATTGCCTGCCAGCAGAATGATATAAAAAGGATTCTAGCGTACTCCACTCTTTCTGAAATTGCCTATATGGTCATGGCGGTGGGGTTAGGGGTGACGGGACCTGCGATGTATCACCTGACGATGCACGCTTTTTTCAAATGCTTACTCTTTTTGGCGGCAGGCTCGGTGATTCATGGTTGTCATGAGGTACAGGATATTTGGAAGATGGGTGGACTCGGAAAGAGAATGCCCTTTACGGCTATCGTGACAGGAATTGGTACGCTGGCCCTTTGCGGGATTCCGCCTTTGTCAGGATTTTGGAGTAAGGACGAGATCTTTGCCGCAACGGCTCATCAGCCTGCCTTAGCGCTAGTTTCAATGGTGGCGGGATTCTTTACTTCGTTTTTCATGTTGCGGCTTATCTTGGTTGCTTTTGGGGGAAGCCCGCGTAGCGAAGGTGCGCGGCACGCCCACGAGGGAAGTGCCTCGCTGATCTTTCCGATGCTTATTTTAGCGATCTTATCGGTGGTTGGTGGATTCTTGCCCGTGAACTCCTTTTTAGGAGTTTCACCCGAGGGGACCCATGCTTCGTGGACTCTTTGGGTTTCGCTGGTTCTCGCTTTGGCTGGGTTCGTCCCCGCATTCTTTATCTATCGGGCGGCGACTCGCGATCCATTGTCGATCCCCATTCTCCAAGGTAAGTTTTACGTGGATGAGTTTTACAATCGAGTGCTCGTGGCCAATCAGGATGGGTTAGGTAAGTTGGCCGATGCTTTCGAGGGATGGGTGGTGCGTGGTTTCCTGGTGCGAGGTTCAGGGGTGATGGCTCGGGCTGCGGGGCAAGGTCTTCGTCTGGTTCAGTGTGGGCAGGTGCAGGTTTATGCGACTGTCTTTATCCTAGGCGCACTGTCTCTCCTCTGGTGGATCCTAAAGAGCGGGGTTCGCTAAAATGGATATTTCCTACCTGTTGCCGACTCTTTTGCTGCTTCCGCTATTTGGTATTGGACTGATTGCTTTGGGCTCGCACCCCAGAAAAACTGCTATTGTCGTTTCCTTTTTAAATCTGGTGCCTGGCCTGCTCTTGGCGGGACTGGTTCTGCGGAACGGTCAGGTCCTTTTTGGTCCTGAACCTATTCCGGTAAGGGGAATTTTCCCCTTTAAGTTTATTCTAGGGATTGATGGATTGAGTTTGCCCTTAGTGGGGTTGACCTTAGGGGTGACGCTGGCTGCGATGGGGGTTTCTCGGGATGGTGTAAAACGGGAGAGAGAGTATTTTATCTGTCTTCTTCTGGTGGGTTTAGGCGCTCTGGGAGCTTTCCTATCGGTTGATTTATTTTATTTCTTCTCTTTTCATGAGGTGGCCTTGATTCCGACTTTTCTCCTGCTGGGAATTTGGGGGCAGGGTGATCGTTCGGGAGCCGCCTGGCGGATGACTCTTTATCTGATGTTTGGCAGTCTGGTGCTTTTAGTGGCTTTGATTGGGTTGGTTTTGTCTATTCCGGAGACGGCACGAACACTCGATTGGCGGGTGCTGACGGAGGCTTTGCAAACCAACCCAATGACCGCAGATCGGCAGACAATTTTAGCGGCTCTGCTTCTGGTTGGATTTGGGACGCTGATTTCCTTGGTTCCGTTTCACAGTTGGGCTCCGGGAGGCTATGCTTCTGCGCCAACTCCTGCGGCGATGCTTCATGCTGGGATTTTGAAAAAGTTCGGGCTTTACGGCTTATTACGAGTTGCCCTGCCGATGGTTCCAGCGGGTTGGCAGCAAATTTGGGGAATCGTCGGGTTGATGCTGGCCGCCAATATCCTTTATTGCGGGTTGGCGGCACTCCAGCAGAGAGATTTCCGGTGGCTATTGGGATTCTCGAGCGTGATGCATATGGGGACTATTTTTCTGGGCCTTATTAGCGGGACGGTTTTGGGATTGGGGGGAGCTCTTCTTTTGATGGTTGGACATGGTTTTAGCGTTGCTCTGGGATTTGCGGTGGCAGGCGAGATTCATCATCGAACTGGGACAACCTGGATTCCGGATTTGGGTGGTTTGGCAAAAAAAGCTCCGAAACTTTGGTTTTACCTGATGATTGCGACGATGGCCTCGATTGGTTTGCCCTCGCTGGCTAATTTCGCGGGTGAGATACTAATCTTCTTTGGTGCTTGGGCATCTCATCCCTATTTGGTGGTGATTGCGGCTTGGGGAGTTGTGCTTTCGGCGGTCGCCATGCTTAGGGCCGTTCGCGGAATCGCCTTTGGGCCTTTAGCCAACGCGGCAGAGAGTTCCCCACAAGGGGATATCACGGGGACTCGTGAGGTTTGGCCCTTTGCTTTTCTTACGACGATTTTATTCGTTTTGGGTCTGGTGCCAGTTTTAGTGCTGGGACCTGCTCGCCCTGTTCTAGAAAGATTATTGAGCCGATGACCGCCTGGCTTTCACCTGAAGTCCTCTTGGTATTGGCAGGAGTCGGCCTGATCTTGGTGGACTCTTTGACTCCTCGCTCTTGGCGGAGGTTGATTTCACCCTTGGCATTTGGATTGGCGCTCGGTCTGCTTTTTTGGACGCTTTGGAGTTCGGGACAGTCGATCCCTGATTCGTGGAGGAATCTTTTTGTATCGGACGGCTTGTCCTCTATTTTTAAGCCCTTTTTCGTCCTTTGTCTGGTGGCGGTGTCAGGGATGTCGGCAAGGTATCGTTTGGGCACGGAGGAAAGTGTTCGAGCTGAGTTTCTGGCGCTGCCATTCTTTTCCACGGCTGGACTTTGCTTGCTCGCTTCGGCTCGCGATTTTCTAGCCGTTTTCGTGGCTCTCGAACTTGTTTCCATCTCCCTTTACCTCTTGGTTGCTTTTCACCGAACCAAGCAAGCCAGCTTGGAAGCAGGGATTAAACTTCTGGTTATGGGGGGGCTTTCTACGGGATTTCTGGTTATGGGAATTGCGTGGCTGTATGCAGCGGCGGGCACAACAGAGTTCACTCGATTGCTTCTAGAGCAGGCGGGGCGGCCTGTGACGCCTGCGCTCCTTTTGGCGGCGGGGCTGGTGGTTACTAGCTTAGCTTTTAAAATTGCGGCGGTTCCTTTTCATGCATGGGCTCCGGATGTCTACGAGGGTGCACCGACTCCGATTACCGCATTTCTGGCGGTTGCTTCGAAAGCCGCTGGCTTTGTTCTGCTGATGCGCATTTTCGGTTGGGGGGCTTTTGCTTTGGATTCCGTGGGAACTGTTTTTCGGCCGATCCTCCTGACGATGGGCATTGCCACGGTAACCTTGGGAACCTTAGCTGCGCTGCCGCAACGCAACCTTAAAAGATTGTTGGCCTACTCAGGCATTGCACACGCGGGGTATATGCTCCTGGCTTTGGGAACCTTAGGGGAAGCAGGGATGGGGACGGTAGTGGCCTATCTTTGGGCTTATCTTTTTGCAACGCTTCCTGTGCTTATTTTTATTAATGAAATGGAGCGAAATCACGGTAATGCGGACCTGCGACACTTAGACGGCTTGGCTCGACGGGAAAAGGGAGCCGCCTTGGGCTTGATGTTATGCTTTCTGTCGATGGCTGGGTTACCTCCCTTGGTTGGGTTTTCGGTGAAGTTGGCTGTTTTCACCACCTTATGGAATGCGGGTGAGATGCCTGCTTTGGTTGTAGCGGGTTTCATGGCGGTGATCGGGTTAGGTTTTTATCTGGCACCCATTCGTGCGATGTATTGGGAACGCGAAGCGGATGCGATTCCTGCGACACGTTTGCCATCCTTTTTAGTTTGGGTTTTGTTGGCAGTGGGGTTACTTAATTTGTTCTTGGGTTTCTACCCGAAGCCGTTGGTCGCGCTGGCGGAGCGGAGTCTTGCTCCAGCGCCGCTGAGTCGTCAAGAATCAGGGCGGTGACCTAGGCTGGTGAAGAGGGAAGAGGTGAGATAAACTTTTCCAATGATAGCGAGTAACGATAACCCAAAAATGGGCGGGCCGAAAATTGGCTCCGAGAAGCTAGTTCGTCTTTCCGAGGCGGCTTCCCAGCACCTGCTGGGATTACTAAAGAATAAGAACTATGCAAATGGCTCCTTGAAGGTGGCGGTGGTTGGAGGGGGTTGCAGTGGGCTGCAGTATCAGATGGATTTGGTGGCAGAAGCGCGATCGCAAGACATTTTGATTCAAAGTCGAGGGGTTCATATTTCGGTTGATCCTAAAAGTGCGGTTTTTTTGAGCGGCTCCGAAATTGATTTTAGCACCGATTTATTAAAGGGGGGATTCCGGGTAACCAATCCCAATGCGCGAGCTACCTGTTCTTGTGGCGATAGTTTCAGTACGTAGGTGAATGCAGTGAAAAAGAGCTGCAAAAAAAGGCCTGCATCACGATCCCGGCTCGGGAAAGCGAAGCTTTCGTATGGGGAGCGTTTAGAGTTGGGGTTTGCCCGGGTAGAGCGAGATCTGATTTGGATGATGGATTGCCTGCAGGAACTATTTACGGAGTTGGGGGAGGGGCGAATCCAAGAAGCATTGCCCTTCCGGACGAGCTCGAAAAAGGCTTTGCCTCCAATTACGGATGGGGAGGTGACTCGGTCTTATGCTATCGCGTTTGGGTTGCTTAACTTGGCAGAGGAAGTGGCGGCGGAGGCGATGCGGAGGCTGAATGAGACGATTAATGGTCCGCAGCATGAACCAGGGTCCTGGGCTCAGGCTTTTCGTTTGATGAAGGCGGAAGGAACCGATGGGGAAGTTTTGGCAAACGAACTGCCTGCCTTGAGGGTTGAGCCTGTTTTGACGGCGCATCCAACGGAAGCTCGACGCCGATCTGTTCTGGCCTGCATGCAGGAAATTCATTCCATTTTAGTCGAGGGCGGTGGACGCGGAAAAGAGCATCCTGCAGAGCGTGAGTTGCGGAATCGGCTTAAAGTCATTCTGGAAAGGTGGTGGAGAACTGAGGAGGTACGAACCCAAAGGCCGACGGTGGATATGGAGCGCGAGGGAATTATTCACTGTTTGGCAGGGTCGATGGCTCAATCGATTGCGGAAACTGATCGTCGATTAAGAGAGGCGTGGCAACTGGCGGAGTTAGGTGAGGGTGGACCCGTTCATCCAGCGGTTCGCCCCCAGTTACGATTTGGCACATGGGTGGGTGGAGATCGTGATGGTCACCCTTTGGTGACGGCAGAAACGACCAGGATGAGCCTGCGGATGTATCGGGCGGCGTCATTAAAGCTTTTAGGAGCCTCGTTAGAGAAGTTGGCGTCGCGCCTGACCCTATCGCGCAAATACCACGGCACCCCTGCGGAACTAGAAAAGTGGTTGATCGATTGGCGGAAAAGAGTCGGCTCAGAAAGAGCGGAAGCAGTTTCGATATATCAAGAGGAGCCTTGGCGCGAAGCTGTTCTGCTGATGCGTAACTTTCTGCCTAAGGAGGAGGAAGTCTCGTTTGGGTATAATCGGCCAGAAGATTTGATCCTAGATTTGGGAGTTGTCCGGCGTGGGTTGTTGGCGGTGGGGGCGGCTCGGCTAGCGGCGGCAGAGGTGGACACAGTGATTCGCTTGGTTGAGGTATTTGGATTTCACCTAGCGGTTCTGGATATTCGACAAAACAGTACGCGCCACGATGAGGCGATCGAGGAATTGGAGGCAAAGACAGGCATGGTTGGGGCAGTTCCTTATGCGATTCGCTCGGAAGTGGAAAGACGTGCTCTTTTGGGGAGCTGGATGGAAAAACTACCTTGGACGACGGATGAGGCGATGGCGGCTGGACCGGCCTCTTTTGAGGTGATTGGAACCTATAAAGTTTTAGCGGAGCACGCCGAGTTGCACGGAATTGATGGGCTGGGGCTCAGTATTGTTAGCATGACCCGAGATGTTTCTGATCTCTTGGCGATTCATGTTTTCTCCAGACTAGCTGGTCTTGGGAAAGGCAATCGGGGAGAGTCGCCGTGGTGTCCTTTGCCGATCACGCCGTTATTTGAAACATTGGACGACTTGGTGCGTGCCCCTCGGGTGGTCAAAGAATTTTTGCAGCTTCCGATTACAAAGAAAACGATCCGGTTTCTGTCCGAGCAAGAAGCGGAAGGAGCCCAACGTCGCCGTTTAGCTCTGGTTGATCCTGGGGAAGGCACCGTGGTTTTGCCGGTCGAAACTCCTCCCACCCTGCGGGTAATGATTGGGTATAGTGACAGCAATAAAGATGCAGGACTCTTGGCGAGTCAGTGGGTGCTGCATCAGAGCCAACGTGCGATTCAGCGTGCGGCGCGGGAAGAGGGGTCGGCGGCGAGATTTTTTCATGGTCGAGGGGGTACGGTGAGCCGAGGTGCTGGTCCCACCCACAGATTTCTTGAAGCCTTACCTAAGGGGACTTTAGACGGAGATCTCCGACTGACGGAGCAGGGTGAGGTGATCGGCCAGAAATATGGAACGGCGGCGACAGCCTCTTATAATTTAGAACTCCTTTTGGCAGGTACGGCAAGAAGCTCGCTTTCTTTGGATAGCGAAGGGGCGGACGACAAGGAGATGGCCGAAGTGTTCGAAATTCTAGCCGAGGTAAGTAAGGAGGCTTATCACCATTTGATTCGGGAGCCCGGCTTCTTAGACTACTTCAGACAAGCGACGCCGATCGATGTGGTGGAGAGGAGCACGATTGGCTCGCGTCCTTCTCGCCGTACTGGCGCTGCAGGATGGGCTGATTTGAGAGCAATTCCTTGGGTTTTCAGCTGGAGCCAAGCTCGATTCTTTCTTCCTGGTTGGTACGGGGCGGGGGAGGCCCTAGGACGGTTGGCGAAGGATCATGCTCGGCTTTTTCGCCGTCTGCAGAGTGGGTTGCGAATCTGGCCTTTTACACGGTATGTTTTTAATAATCTTGAAAGTGGGCTTGCGAGCTCTGACTTGGAGGTTGGCCAGTGGTATGCGGATTTAGTGCATGAAGAATCTTTGAGGGGTCGGATCACTGGGGTAATTCGCGACGAGTATGAAAAAGTAAAAGATGGGCTCGCCAAGCTATTTGATGAGTCGTTGGCATCGCGGCGTCCACGCTTTCGTTTTACGGTGGAACGGCGAGTGACTCCTTTGCGCGCTCTTCACCGCCGACAAGTGGATCTGTTGCGGGAGTGGCGAGACATGGATCAAGGAGGGGATCCTGCATCGGAGAAGCTTTTGGGTGAGTTGCGCCAAACGATTGCAGCGATAGCCGCTGGACTACGGACCACTGGGTGAGGCCGAACCCTGGATGGAGAGTGGCGGCAGCGGGGACAGGAATTAATCTGGCTCTAGGAATTCTTTACGCATGGAGCATATTCAAGAGTGCGATCGAAAAGGATTTTGGCTGGAGCGCTGAACAGCTTAATGATCCCTATGCCGTCTGTTGTTTGGTTTTTGCTTTTGTGATGATTATTGGCGGACGATGTCAGGACCGTTTTGGGCCGAGGAGAACGGCGATGATTGGTGGAGTTTTGGTGGCGATGGGCCTAGGAATCGCCTCGCAGAGTACCCAATACCTGAACTGGGTATTAGGATTCGGGGTTCTAGCAGGGATCGGTATCGGATTTGGATACTCTGCGGCGACTCCCCCTGCCTTGAAGTGGTTTCCCTCATCGCAGACAGGCAAAGTCGCAGGGGTGGTGGTAGCGGGTTTTGGCTTAGCACCTCTCTATATCGCTCCACTGACTGATGGACTTTTGCGGAGAGGCGGAGTTTCTCTGGCGACTACTTTTTACTCGATGTTTTTTCTCTTGGCTGTTTGTGGACTTGCCACCTTTTTAAAGAATCCGGATGAGCAGAAACCCTTAGGTGGGGTTCCGGCGGGATGCGAGGAGCGATCGGTTGAGCCAGGCAGACTTTTCTTTTCTCGCGATTTTTATCTTCTTTGGATGGTCTATTTTATCGCTTCTGGTTCTGGCTTGATGGTGATCAGCAGTATTAATGGAATGGCAAAGAAAAGCATGGGGGAGATGGCTTTTCTTGCGGTGGTGGTGCTCGCGCTGGGGAATGCAGCGGGGCGAGTGGTTGCTGGGCTGGTTTCGGATAAAATAGGTAGGAAGGGGACCTTACTTGGGGTGACGCTCCTGCAGGCGGCTTGTATGGCTCTGGCTGTGCCCGTGACGGAGAGTGGCAACTTTCCCATGCTGATTGTTCTTTTGGCCACAGCCATCGGTTTTAACTACGGAGCAAATCTGGCTTTATTCCCAGCCTTCACGAAGGATCTTTATGGATTAAAGCACTTCGGGGTGAATTACGGGATTTTGTTTACCGCTTGGGGGGTGGGTGGTTTTGTCTTGAGCCGAGTTCAGCAGATGCTGAAAGCCTCGTCAGGTACTTTCACGTCTTCTTTTGTGACTGCGAGTCTATTGCTTCTGGTGGCGGCGGGTCTGGCATCGAGTTTAAAGGTGCGGACGGTTTCCAAGTAGGTCAGGGGACGAAATGGCAGTTTTTTGTTAACCATGGAGCGACAGAGAGAAACTGGACTTGGCGAAGGCAAGAGGGGAGATAGATTAACGAGGTGATTTTTAATGGCCCTGACGTAGTTTTTGTTCTGGCTTCACTATTGAAGGCGATGGCGGTCGCCGGGGTGGTTCTGGTTATGGTTCCTGGAAGTGTCACGGCGGAGCGACGGTTGAGTGCCTGGATGCAGGATCGCCGAGGGCCCAACCGAGTGGGCATCCCTTTTACCAATATTCGTATCTTTGGGTTAGGCCAAGGGTTAGCCGACGCGATGAAGTTTCTTCTCAAGGAGCAGTTTGTTCCGGCTTCCGTGAACAAGCTCTATTTCAATCTGGCTCCTATCCTTGCCATGGTTCCTGCCTTAGTGACGGTATCAGTAATTCCTTTTGCTCCTGGCTTCGATCTTCGGCCGATTGCTACATGGTTGGCCACGCCCTTGCATTTAGATGGGGCTACGATTCAGGCGTTTCAGATTAGCGGGGTGGTCGCAAATCTAGATATCGGACTCCTCTTTGTTTTTGCGATAATTTCTCTTAGCGTGTACGGAATTGTTCTGGCGGGGTGGTCCTCTAACTCCAAATATCCTTTTCTTGGGGGAATACGCTCCTCGGCGCAGATTATCTCTTATGAGATCGCCATGGGAGCGTCGGTGGTGCCGATCTTCCTAGTTACTCAGCAGCTTAATCTTGGGAAGATTGTGGAGTATCAGGTAGCGCACGGTTGGTTAGCGTTGCCTCATCTTACTGGAGGATGGGTGGGCATTTTAACAGGACTGTCATTGTCTTTTTCTTTTGCGGTGTTTTTAGTGGCATCGTTTGCGGAGACGAATCGTTTGCCTTTTGACATGCCAGAAGCGGAAACTGAGTTGGTGGGTGGATACCATACTGAGTATTCGGGCATGCGCTTTGCTTTATTCTTTCTCGGAGAGTACGCGGCGATGGTGTCCGCCTCAGCCATTATGGTCACCCTGTTCCTGGGGGGTTGGAGTCTTCCGCTTCCGTGGTTCAATGGTTTGCCTATGCCCGACTCCCTCTACGGGGTTGTCCTGCCTTCGTTCCTCGCTGGACTCGCTTTACCTTGGTGGTTTGGATTCATTTCGATTGGAGTCTTCTTAGGGAAGATACTTGTTTTCATCGGGTTCTTTATCGTCATCCGCTGGACTTTGCCTCGCTTTAAATATGATCAACTGATGAACCTGGGCTGGAAGGTGTTCATTCCATTGTCTTTCTTAAATATCTTTGTGGTGGCAGCTCTGGTCCTCCTGAAGAGATGACTTTGCTTCGGTCTCTCTTGGCTCCTGGATTGACCTTTCTAGGCCTACTTCTGCTGGGAGTTGCTCTAGGGATGGCAGCGGATAAGGGACTGACGATTGTGGTGAAGAAAGATGATCATCATATTGCTGGCTTAAGCACGAATGGAATCACCCGATGGACCTCGACCATCGGAAGGGACGATGAGGAGGTTTCCTCGGTGAATCAAAGCGGTAATACAGCAATGGTCAGTGTGACGAATAAAAAGACGGGGAAAACGCGGATTCTCAATTACGATGCGGAGAAGGGGATCATGCGTTTTTCTCAGTCGGTGAACTGATCTTTTTTCGGGTCGGTTAGTCCTTTTCCTAACAGCCTTCGATGGTTTTGGTATTCCTAACCCTATAGCACATCAGGCAGAAACTGTTTGAGAAGGGTGAGGCTTAAATGGCCTGCATGGGCAACAATATTAATTACTACTAATTATTTGCTAAATTCATAAAATGGTGGATATTACTGAAGTAGAATCGGTTACTATCCAGTAAATCAAAATGAATTACCTTAAGCAGCAGGATAACGAAAGCCACCCCCTTGGCATGGTCCTCGAACGTTGGGCGGCTCACACTGATTTATCGGTCGTGATCGCCAATGCCGGTGGGTTTGTTGTCTGGGTGAATGCGGCCTTTACTCGGATGTGTGGTTATAATTCGGACGAACTTCTTGGGAGACGACCGGGGCATATTTTGAGTGGTTCGCTATCAGGAAAAAGACCCAGGGAAGTTCTCAATGATGCGATCGAGCGTCAAGTCCCAGTCCGAACGCGCATGGTCAATTATACCAAAAGCGGTAAGCCCTATTGGGTGGAGATCCACTTGGAACCGATTCACAACATCAATGGGCATTTGACCGGCTTTATCTCGGTCGAGCGTGATGTCACAGCGGAGGAGTTGCATCAGCGCGAGATTGGGGAACTATCGGCAGTCATGTATGAGGCTCTTACTCAAAAGGTGACCCCTAATCGATCAAGGAATATTAGAGCAAATCCATCCAAGAATGGGCGCCAACCCGATCTAAAGAGTTCCATTGCAAAACGAAATCGAGCAAAGAAGGTTTCTAAGAAAGGGTTGTAATATTAGCCTCACATACTCATTCCTACAGCCTATGGGCGCGTTCCCCAGTCTCCTAATTCGCTGCGTTCGGACGGGGAAGAAGAAGTTTTTAAATTACGATGCAGAAAAGGGGATGCTGCGATTTTCTCAGTCGGTGAACTAGCTCCAGACGGGATGCATGCCCTCGAGCGGGTCTATCGACCGCAGACGATTATACCGCTCGTCTTGACGGGTATCAGCGGTTAAGAAGTCCTATGAGCACAGCTTCCGCGTTGGTCGACCCCAGCATTCTTTTCTTCATCTTAGGGATCGGGGCAGGTCTCATCCGTTCTAATCTAGCTATTCCAGCTCAGATGGGTCGGTTTCTAACGCTTTATCTTCTCATGGCCATCGGTTTAAAGGGTGGATTTGCCTTGGCGAAAAGTGGGTTCAGTCCATCGATTGCTCTGGATATCGGACTTGCCCTCAGCTTCTCGGTGCTTATTCCGATCGCAACTTATGCGTTTCTCAAGAAAAGGATTTCACAATTCAATGCCATGGCGGTAGCGGCTACTTATGGCTCGGTTAGCGCGGTTACTTTCATCACCGCGATGCAGTACCTAGAGAACCGCCAGATCCCATTTGGGGGGCATATGTCGGCTGCGCTGGCCTTGATGGAGTCACCCTCAATTCTTTTTGCAATTATTATGGCAAACATGATCCGAGCGAAACAGTCGAAGCGAGCAGGAAAGAAATCCACTCCGCATACTAGTCTTGGTGAAATTCTACGAGAATCTTTCACAGAAGGCGCTCAGTTTCTCCTTCTCGGTAGCATGGTGGTGGGATTTATTTCCGGTGAGAATGGGCGGGTGGTGATGCAGCCCTTCGCCGGTGAAATATTTAAAGGCATGCTGGCTTTCTTCCTCTTGGATATGGGACTGTCGACGGCCAGCCATCTGAAGGATCTCAAAAAGGTCCCCAAGTTGCTGATTGTTTACGGTGTAGTGGCACCCGTGGTTCATGCCTCTTTAGCTCTTTGGGTCTCGATCTATTTCGGAGTTTCACTAGGGAATGCAGCTCTGCTGGCGGTTCTTGCGGGAAGTGCATCTTATATCGCGGTTCCAGCCGTGCTGAAGCACGCTATTCCTGAGGCATCACCGCTTTTTTATCTGGGACTCCCCCTTGGGCTAACCTTCCCATTTAATATCCTCATTGGGATTCCGCTCTATGTCATTATGGCGGAACACTGGATTCCGCTGACCCGCTAAACCTTTTGTAATTTTCCAGTTTTGGAGTGGATGAGAAAACCGAAGACCTTCACCTTCGGAGGAAGAAGGGGGTGGTTCTTTATGATAGTCACACTCTGCTTAACTCCATCTCTGGGATGAGTGAAGCCGGCTAACCACTCCTCTAGGTCGACTCCTGATGTGGCTAGGGTGCTGAGGGTTTTCTTATTTACTCCTCGTTGGATGGCTTTTTTGACCACTGCTCGTGAGCTTAGGCCTGTCATGCCACAATCGTGGTGTCCGATAACCAGGATGGAGTCCGCTTTTAGATTGTAAATGGCTACAAGAATACTGCGCATCACGCTGCCAAAAGGGTGGGACACGATCGCTCCCGCATTCTTAATGATTTTGGCATCACCATTCCTTAAGTTAAGGGCTTTGGGCAGGAGCTCGACTAAACGAGTATCCATGCAAGTGAGAATGACCATCCGTTTGTCGGGGAATCTATTGGTGACAAAGGGTGCGTAGGCTTTGCGACGAACAAAGTCTTTATTAAAGCGCAGGAGATCATTAATTTTTTTCATAAAAGGTTAATAGTTCGTAAAACTTAGGAGCTATGATGGAAATGGGAAGCATGAACTTTCCCTGACAAAAACGAGGCTGGTCGGCGAGGAATTGGAGTTGGGATGATCTTGGGATTCCTTTAGGTTCTGATTGTGCTCACCACGGATTTACTTCGGGCTCTCTTGGTTAGCCTTTGCTTAGGGGCATTGATCGGGCTGGAGCGCCAGTGGGATGAGGAGAACTGGCACCCGAAAACTCATCTTTTGGCCGGATTAAGAACCTTCACCTTTTGGGCCTTACTGGGGAACCTTTGTGGATATTTCACGCAGACTGTTCACCCGCTTTTCTTTTTGGCGGGTTTTATTGCCATGGGCGTTTGGATCAGTCTTTTTCTTTTCTTTAAGCAGAAAAAGCAAGACAGCCATGGTTACACAACAGGTGCAGTCGGGCTTTTGACGTATTTAATTGGTGGTTTGGTGGCATGGCATCAGGAGAAGGTGGCCTTGGTGCTGACGATGACAGTGGTGATCCTTTTAGCGCTTAAGCCTTATGTGCATCAAATGTCTCGGAAGTTTAGCAGAGAAGATGTCCGAATGGCGTTACAGTTTGCCGCGATTACTGGGGTGATCCTGCCCTTGGTGCCGAATGAAAACTGGGGACCATTTGAGGCTTTGAACCCGCATTCGATCTGGATGATGGTGGTTCTTGTTTCCGGGGCCTCGTTTGGAGGTTATGTGGCTGTGCGGATTTTTGGTCAGAGTATGGGAATGGCATTAACTGGGGTGCTTGGGGGAGTTGCCTCGAGCACGGCGACAACCATGGCGATGAGCCGGCAAAGCCGATCGGAACCCTCGCTCGCGCACGACTGCGGACTGGCCATAGTTCTGGCGTGTACGGTGATGCTCTGGCGGGTGATCTTGTTGGCCACGGCGGTTCATCCCGCTATCTTTATGGAACTTTTCCCGTGGATCCTTTGCATGAGTATTCCTGGATTTCTTTTCTTTGGATGGAGGCTTGTGAGGCATGGAAAGGGAAGTGGGGAGGGTGGGCAGACTATGTATAGGAATCCTTTGGGTTTTCGGGACTCCCTGCAGTTTGCCGCGCTTTATGGCTTAATCATTTTCGCAGTGAAGGCTGCAGATCACTATTTCGGAGGAGTCGGGCTCTCCGTGGTCAGCGCCATTTCTGGAATAATGGATCTGGATGCGATCGCACTGTCCTTGAGTCAGATGGCGGGACAAAGGCAGCCCGTTGCCATGGCAATTCAAGGCATACTGATTGCGATGGTCGCCAACACCATGCTGAAGGCCGGAGTGGTGGTTATGTACGGGGATAGGGCTTTAAGAAAAACGGTTCTGATTGTACTGATCCTAACCGCGGCAATTGGAACAGCGGTGGTGGTTTGGCTGAAGTAAGGGTTAGGTTGTTTTGATCTCCACCGGCATACGGCTGAGACCCCGATAGATTCGTCCTAACCGATAGACGGGCCACCATCGGTATAGGTAGACGTCGAGCGGACGCCACATGGCAACCCACCCCAGAATGATCAGTCCTTCTCGCAGGATGCGAACGAATACGCCCGATTCGGGATCAAACGACGCCGCGACTGTGACGCAAAGTCCTAAGAAAAGGGTGGCGATGATGAGGCTGATCCAACCGTAGTGCAGAAGTTGCTTGAGTTTGCGACGATTCATTTCCGACCGATAAGCAAAGTAGTTACGAATGGATTCGGAAAGAATCTGTTCAGCGTTCGGTCGATCAGCGGATTGTCCCAGATGGACGATGAGTTTGTAGGGCAGTCGGGAGGAGTGCTCCTGCGCCCAGCTCACAATGAACTCTTCCGCTTCACGGTCCAGATCCCGCTCATGAAAAGGGGATGGATCCATCGAGTTAAATATCTGCTGGAGGGTTTGGACCTTTACCTCAATCAGCTGGTATTTGGATTCCACGGGCACGACTAAATGTCCTTTGCGAAGTAGGTGAAGATGATATCAGCTCCGGCCCTACGAATGGATAGGAGGGACTCATCCCTAGTTTTTCGTAAATCAGTCCAGCCTTTTTGGGCGGAGGCGTAGATCTGGGCGTATTCGCCAGAGACTTGGTAAGCGGCAAGGGGGAGGTGGGTGCTTTCCCGTAAATCACGAAGGATATCGAGATAGGGACCCGCGGGTTTGACCATGAGAATGTCCGCGCCCTCCGTTTCATCGAGGAGAGCGTCTCGCAAGATAGCTCGGCGGTTCGCTGGATCGGCTTGATAACCACGCTTATCGAGTGAGCTAGTACCCGCGGACTGTGCACTTCCGACCGCGTCACGAAATGGTCCATAGAGAGAAGAGGCAAACTTTGCCGCATAGGAAAGAATTCCCGTGGAGGTAAATCCCGCAACGTCGAGCGCGCGGCGGATGGCGCCGATTCGGCCGTCCATCATGTCGGATGGGGCAACGAAGTCGGCTCCTGCTTCGGCTAGAACGAGGGCCTGCTTGATGAGGAGAGGGATGGTCTTGTCGTTATCCACTTCTTGGCCTGAGGGATTGAGAACTCCGTCGTGGCCGTGGGAGGTGTAGGGATCAAGGGCGACGTCGGCAAACAGGGGCAAGTCGGGGAGATCTTTTTTCAAGGCGCGAAGAGTTCGTGGGATGAGGCCTTTTGGGTTGTAGGCGGCACTGGCGTTGGCTGTACGGAGGTTTTGGTGCAGACAAGGAAAGAGGGCGATGCCTCCGATGCCGCGCCGAGCGAGGCGGGATGCCTCTCGTCGTAAGTCAGAAATGGAGAAACGAAAATGGCCAGGAAGGGAAGAGATGGAGGTGGATCGGGTCCCTTCTTGGACGAAGAGAGGGGCGATGCAGTGGGCGGGACCGACAGAGGTCTCGGAAAAGAGACGACGAAGGGCTGCGGTGCGACGAATCCTACGAGGTCGAATCGGAATAGATGCTGGGTGTTCTTTTTTCACAAGCAGAGGTTATTTTAGGCCAAGAGTCACCCACAGGCGAGGTTCAGCGAGGCATAACTTTTAGTGCATCATTCCAAAGAAGGAGAGCAAAGATGATACAAATGATTGAGGCCACCCAGCGTCCATGTTCCTCAAGAAGGGCGGTGCACTTTTCTTTCATTCGTGGCCCAGCTTGAGGGTGGAATAAGGCCAAAAATAAGGGAAAGGCTACAGGCAAGAGGGCGAGAACAGAAAAAAGAGCAAAGCCAAAGATTTTTGCTTCGTCTCCACTTGCACGGGTGATCTGGTGTCCCATGGTGATGGCAAGGATTGACGTTTTTGGGTGAAGTCCGGTGGTAAAGAGACCGATTAAGAAGGTGCTACCCAGGTAGTAGGCGTTGATGGGGAAGGTCGATTCCGAGTTGAGCGAGGGCAAGAGTGAGAGGAGTTTTGCCTTCCATGGGGGAGGGGGTGTTTTGGTTTTGGGCACGCGGTCATCCTTTCCTGTGAAATACTGCCAGGCGCGGAAAATTCCAAGATAAAGCAGGGCCGATCCGAGCCCCGCGCGAACGGCAAATCGAAGCCATGATGCATGTTCAACGCCTGGGGTGGTGGTTGGGGTAATCCAGAGGCCGAGCCCAATTGCGAGAAAAAGACCGATGGCTGAACCTAAAAAGAAAACGACGGAGTTGAGGCGGGCTCGGGTTTTGTGAGCGGCCATGAGTAATCCTAGGATAAACGTTTCAGGGCTAAGCAGAACTACCATGCCCATAGAGAAGGCGGTCGTGAGAGTGTGCTGGAGGCTAGAGATTTCCATAAATCAGATGGTAGGTAATCCTACCATCAGATGTAATTAAAACCGAATCAAAAGAGGTGATAAACGAGTAAAGGGTAATCATTCTTCTTTAGATTAGAGAAATGATTTAAGTTTTCCTTAAGAATGCGTACGATGGGTGATGGACGAAGTTAGACTTTTTGATACAGCAACAAGGCAAGTTCAGGCTTTGAGCGCCTCGAATGGGGTGGCGCTAAAGTTTTATGCCTGTGGGCCTACGGTTTATGGGCCTGCACACATTGGTAACTTTCGGACTTTTATCATCCAAGATTTGCTTAGTCGTGTTTGGACGGCGGCAGGAGGAAAGATTGAACATGTGCGAAATCTGACTGATGTGGACGACAAGACCATCCGTGGAGCTCGGGAGGCAAAACTGTCCTTGGATGCGTTTACGAAGAAGTGGACGGAGATTTTCGAAAAGGATGGGCAGGCTCTTGGGTTGATTGCCCCAATGAAGGAGCCGAAAGCAACCGACTTTGTTCCTCAACAGATCGCACTAGTGGAACGGTTGGTCCATGGAAAACACGCCTACGAAGCGGGGAGATCGGTCTATTTCCGGGTGCAATCATTTCCGGGCTATGGAAAGCTCTCGCGACTGGATGAGCGAGAGGTTCGAGAAGGTGCTTCGGGCCGAGCGGATGCGGATGAGTATGCGAGGGAGCAGGCGGCAGACTTTGTGCTTTGGAAAGCCCACAAAGAGGAAGACGGAGAAGTCTTTTGGGATAGCCCATGGGGCAAGGGAAGGCCTGGCTGGCATTTGGAGTGCAGTGCCATGGCGATGCAGATCCTTGGGGAGACGATTGATCTTCATGGCGGGGGATCGGATCTAATTTTTCCTCATCACGAGAATGAGATCGCTCAAAGTGAGGCGGCCACGGGGAAGCCTTTTGTGAAACACTGGTTTCATGTGTCCCATCTCTTGGTGGAAAATCGGAAGATGAGCAAATCTCTAGGTAATCTCTACACATTAAAGGATGTGATCCGCCAAGGCTGGGATGCATTTGATCTTCGATTGGTTTTGCTTTCGGGACACTACCGTCAACCGCTGAACTTTTCCTGGGACACAATGACAGCGGCTCGGCATGGACGAGAGCGTTTGGGCCGTGTACGTGCGGGTTTGGTGGAGGCGGCCAAGAGGGCGAAAGCGGAGGCGGGGGAGTGGGGAACTTTTCGTGGAGCTTGGGACGCTTTGCGGGAAGATTTAGAAACACCGAAAGCTCTAGCAGCCCTTTACACGGCGGCGACCTCTGTTGAGTTAAGGCGAAAAGCAGGTATGTCTGTGGAGGAGGCGGCGAAAGAGCTGGCGGGGCTGGATCACATCTTGGAGGTCCTAGGGGTGAATGTTCAGTTCGAGAAACAGACCGAGGCACCGCCCGAGATGAAGGCTTTAGCCAAGGCGAGGGAAGCGGCGCGGGCGGCAAAGGATTGGAAAGAGTCGGACCGGTTGCGTGATGAGTTAGCGGCGGCAGGGTGGGAAGTGCGTGATGGGGCTGGCGGCTGGCGGCTGGTGCGAAAGCCGGGAACCCCCTAGGTTCGAACGATGACTCCTCTAGAAGAACTGCGTCACTCGACGGCCCACGTGCTAGCCACCGCGGTTCTGCGACTTTGGCCCGAGGCGCTTCTGGATATCGGACCGCCGACCGATGCAGGGTTTTACTATGATTTCGACATGGCTCATCGATTGAGCGATGAGGATTTTCCTAAGATCGAGGCGGAGATGAAGAAAGTGATTAAGGAAAAGCAGGCTTTTATACGGAAGGAGGTTACTCGGGCTGAAGCGAAGGCTTTTTTTGAAGAAAAGAAGCAGAGTTACAAGGTGGGTCGCTTGGCAGATATTCCCGAGACAGAGGCGATATCTTTCTACAGTAACGGCGAATTTATTGATCTTTGCGCGGGAACGCATCTTAAGAATACGGGGGAGATTAAGGCGTTTAAATTACTTCGATTGGCTGGGGCTTATCATCGTGGGGATGAAAAGAATAAGATGCTGCAGAGGATTTACGGGACGGCTTTTGCAAGCAAGGAGGAGTTGGACGGGAGCCTGAAGGCGGCTGAGGAGGCTCTGGCCCGAGATCATCGCAAACTCGGAAAGGAGTTAGATCTTTTTCTGATTGATGATGAAGTCGGTCAAGGACTGGTGATGTGGACTCCGAACGGGGCTATCGTTCGCCACGAGATGCAAAAGTTTCTTTTGGAGGAGCTGGGCAAAAGAGGGTATCAGCAGGTTTTTACGCCCCATATTGGGCGTTTGGGTTTGTACCGAACCTCGGGACATTTTCCGTATTATCAAGAATCGCAGTACCCTCCTTTGGTGGATCGGGAGACGATGGAGAAGTTAGCCAAGGAGGGTTGCTCTTGCGCTGAGTTGAGCAATCGAATCGAGAAGGGTGAGATTGAAGGGTACCTGCTGAAACCAATGAACTGTCCGATGCATATTCGGATTTATGCTTCGAGGCCCAAATCCTATCGGGACTTGCCTGTGAGACTTGCTGAATTTGGAACAGTCTATCGGTGGGAACAGTCGGGGGAGTTGAATGGAATGACTCGGGTGAGGGGTTTCACTCAGGATGATGCCCATCTTTTTTGCACGGAGGAGCAGGTAGCGAAAGAGGTGGAGGGGTGTCTCGAAATGGTGAGGCTAGTTCTAGATACTTTAGGAATTGGGGATTTTCGAGTGAGAGTGGGTTTAAGAGACCCAGCATCGGACAAGTACGTAGGATCGAAGGAAGGCTGGGACAAAGCGGAGAAGGCGGTGAAAGATGCGGCGATGAAGTTAGGGGTGAAAACAAGTGAAGAGCCTGGGGAGGCGGCATTTTACGGACCGAAGATTGACTTTGTGGTGAAGGACGTCATTGGGCGTGAATGGCAGCTAGGAACAGTGCAGGTGGATTACAATTTACCTGAGCGTTTTGATTTGTGGTACACGGGATCAGACAATCAGAAGCATAGGCCTGTGATGATTCACCGCGCTCCTTTTGGTTCTTTGGAACGATTCACCGGAGTGCTTATCGAGCACTTTCGTGGAGCCTTTCCAGTTTGGTTAGCGCCTGAGCAGGCGAGGTTTCTGCCAGTCAACGACCAGATGGTGGAGTATGCGGAAAAGTTGGCGGCCGAATTTAAGGAGGCAGGTCTGAGAGTCTCGGTGGATAAGAAGGGAGACAAGTTAGGCGGTCAAATTCGGCGTGGCCAGTTGGAGAAGGTTCCGTTCTTACTGGTTTGCGGAAATCGTGAAGCGGAGGCGGGTCAGGTGGCAGTGCGGAGCAGGGAAAAAGGGGATGAGGGAGCGCAACTTGCTGGAACAGTCAAAGATCGGATTATTGATCTGGTCAAACGAAGGGTTAGTTCGGTTCAACCAATTTTATAGCCCAAGCACTCGCTTCCCTCCGCGTTTTTAATAATGTGCAAGTCTTTTTACATGAGTAGTTTAAAGCTTTTTTGGATTACCACATTTGCTTTTTCTATTGGTCTTTGATTTTTGTTTGCAGTTAGGCGGGTGCATTTCTTTAAAGGATTTGGGGTGGCGCACGACGAAAGGTGATGTATTTTTGAGCCTTAACTTTGAGAGCGAACGATTTTCCTTCCTCTAGCCCAAATGCCTGGGGTGCCGTCTCACCAGAAAACTGGGGAGACTGGACTTGGCAGCTACGCAATCGGATCCAAACCATTGAGCAGCTAGAAAGCCGGCTGGAACTGACCGGGGAGGAGAGGGCAGGGACTATTTTAGCGGGGAAGAAACTCGCTTTGGGTATTACTCCACATTTTTTTGGCCTGATCGACCGAAACGATCCAAATTGCCCGATTCGTCGGCAGGTAGTGCCACGGATTGAGGAATCGTACACGGCTCCAGAAGAAATGCTCGACCCGTGCGGCGAGGATTCGAATATGCCAGTTCCAGGTTTAGTTCATCGATACCCAGATCGAGTTCTCCTCTTAGTGACCGACCGCTGCGCCTCTTATTGTCGCTACTGCACAAGAAGTCGAGTGGTCAGCGGGGCGGGGGAGCAGGAGTTGACCGTGGACATGGAGGGGGCTTTTTCGTATTTGGAAAAGCATCCTGAAGTCCGCGATGTGCTTCTTTCTGGGGGCGATCCGCTGCTGCTTTCGGATGCTAAGTTGAATGCGATTTTGACCCGCTTGCGACAGATACCAAGCTTGGAGTTTATTCGGATTGGAACCCGAATCCCCATTTTTCTTCCTCAGCGAATCACTCCAGAGTTGGTGGCAATACTCAAACAGCATCACCCTATTTGGATGAGCGTGCATTCGAATCATCCTAAAGAGTTGACCCGTGAAGTGAAAGTGGCGCTTGAACGTCTGGCGGACGCAGGGATTCCTTTGGGCAATCAGAGTGTCCTGTTGAAGGGGGTGAATGATCGATCGGAAGTATTGAAGGAACTTTTCCATAAACTCCTCATGTGCCGAGTTCGGCCGTACTATCTTTACCAGTGCGATCTGATCACGGGTTCGGCTCATTTGCGGACGACGATTCGTGAGGGGCAGGAGATTATGGAGCAGTTGCGTGGACATACCACAGGTTACGCCGTGCCAACCTATGTAGTGGACGGTCCTGGAGGGGGTGGAAAGATTCCTGTTGGGCCGAGTTACATTGTCGGCATGGCGGATGACCGAGTGATCTTAAAAAACTACAAAGGTGACGTTTATGAATACCCTGAAATTAGCCAAACGCGTTTGGCGGATATGCGCGGTTGACTGAGCTAGAGCTTGGGACACTCCGACTCAATCCGAGCGGAACCTCTAAAACTGGGGCAGGGCATCCTTGGATTCTTTCCCACGAAATCCAGGAACCCTTGGGACTAGAGAAAAGTGGCACGGCAGTCGTGGCACGAGCGGCGACGGGCGAGCTTCTGGGGACAGGTTTCTATCGTGATGGCGTCCGTATCGTCTGGAGAAGATTTCGTAGCGATATGGGCGGATTTGATGCTCAACACATCGCAATCTCTTTGCTTGAGGCTGTAAAGCGAAGGGCAACGCAACCTGCTCGGCGACTGGTCTGGGCTGAAGCAGACGGCTTTCCTGGGCTGGTGCTTGATCAGTACGGGGAATATCTGGTCGCACAAGTTACCACCGAAGGGATGGAAAAGTCGTGGAAAGCTGTGGAGAGTGAAATCATAAAAGTCCTTCAACCCAAAGGAATCTGGATTCGGCGAGATGCTGCTGGTCGAAAGCTGGAAGGGCTGGAGAATCTGCCAGGTGAAGCGTGGGGTGACATCCCGCATGAGCCAATCCGAGTAGAGATTGCAGGACTGACCGTGCCTGTGGATCTGCGCGGCGGACAGAAAACAGGGACGTACTTAGATCAACAGGAAAACTACAAAGTGATTGCGCAACATTCACAAGGCCGAAAGGTTCTAGATCTCTTCTGCCATAATGGAGGTTTTGCGCTGCGCGCAGCTAAGGCTGGCGCCCTGGCGGTAACCGGGGTGGATAGTTCTGAATCTTCCTTAGCTCTGGCTCGGACAGCATCGGAGGAGAACAATTTAAAGATTCGTTGGGCGCAGGAGGACGTTTCCCGCTTTTTACGGACGAATCCCAAAAGAGAATACGATCTGGTGGTTTTGGATCCGCCAGGAATGGTGAAAAGTCGTAATAGCCATGATGCAGGATGGAGGGCGATGGCGGAGCTTCATCGGCAAGCGATTCGAGTTCTAGCTTCGGGCGGGCTTTTAGCCACATTTTCATGCTCGCACCGCGTTGGGGGTGAGGAATTGTTAGGGATGGCAAAGACAATGGCGATCGAAGAGGGGCGAAGGATTAAGCCTCATACGATCCTTAGGCAAGCGGCCGATCATCCTGTGCCCCCAGCTTTTCCTGAAAGCCAGTATCTTTCGGGTTTTCTTTTGGAAATCTTATGAGGGCTGGTTTTATCTCGTTTTTTCTTCTGACAGGGGCGGTTTGGGCAGGTCCATTACCTCAACCGATTAACTGCGACGGGCAACTCTTTCAACTGAATCCGAAAGGAAAGATCATGATTCTTCTCGCTAGTAGTCAGCCTCTGGCGGATACGACAAGGGAATTTGGTTCTTCACTTTATGGGTGGCAAGGACGCGATGGATTTCGAGTCACGGTGGTGGTGGATCTTCGTAAATCCCTAGGGACCCTTTTCAAGGGTTGGACTCTGGGAACGATGAAGGCGAATCTTGATGAAGAGGGGATACAGATTCAGCCCTGGTATCGAGCGAACGGAAACCTTGGGAATCCTCGGGCTGATCTTTGTGCGATTGCCGACTTTGATGGAAAGGTGACTGATGCGCTAGGATGGGGAAATGATGAAAACAAAATGAAAGTAACTATCTTTGGCAAGGATGGGGAGAAAATATGGGATTCAACTAACGCCCAATCTCCCGCTCCGATGCTCAAAGAAGTTCAAAAACTACTTGGTCCACCCATTGCGAAACCAAAGAATGCTGAGCCAAGGAAAAGCAGAATCCTCAAATTAAGATCATGAGTTTCGACGAAGGAAATTTCTGTGTGGGTGTGGATCAGCATGCCACTCCTTTGACTGTGAGGGAGTCTCTGACGGCAGGAGTTGGGGATCGCCTGATTCCTTATTTAATGGAGCACCAAGGGGCTTCTGAGGGGGTTTTTCTGAGTACCTGCAATCGGGTGGAAATTTACGGATGCTCCAAACAGCGTGGCCCGAGAATGATGGAGTCCCTATTTCGAGCAATGCCTCCCAATCTTAGGCAAGCATGGAGGGAGGCTCGCGGTTTATATTTGCATGAGGGAATCTCGTGCTGGCGGCATCTAGCCGAAGTTGCCACGGGGTTGCGGTCTATGGTCATTGGTGAGAACGAGATTCTTAGGCAGGTACGACTGGCCTACGCCTGTGCGGGTGAGGTCGGGGGAGCGAACAGAGGAATGCATGCTTTGTTTCAGTCTGGATTAAGGGCAGCGCGTGCAGCTCGGGCAGTGGCTGGTTTCGGACGCGGAGATGCTTCTGTGGGCCGATTGGCGGCGGAAGCTCTCCAGGAAGTGATGCAGGGAAAGGCATCCAGGCCTTTACTTCTTTTGGGTTCAGGTCACACGGCACGTAGTTTCGCTCTGGTTGAGCACAAAAGATGTGCGAGGCCGATTTGGATTTCCTCACGATCGGAGGATCGGGCAAGGCTTTTAGCTAATGAAGTGGAGGGTGAGGTAGTTCCTTGGGTTCGCTGGTCAAAAGCGGTGGAGGCTTCATCGGTAGTGGTCTCGGCTTTAGCGGGTGGAGAGCTTCCTTGGAGTGTAGAGCCCTGCTCGAGTGGACCTGAACTACTGATTGACCTTGGAGTCCCTCGCACGATGACGGCAGTGCGAAAATCATTTCCAGAGGCGCTCTGGGTGGATCTGGAAGAGCTATCGAGCAAAACAGAAATACGGCCTGAGGCCTTAGGATCAATTCATCGAGCTGAAGAAGTTCTTCGCGCCCATGAGATTCTTTTTGCTTTAGGTAAAAAGAGGGAGCCGAGCAGGACCCAAGTTTGGAGTGGATGAACTACCGGATTGGGACACGCGGTAGTCCCTTAGCTATTTGGCAAGCTCGACGGATAATTGAACTACTTCAAAGCGCGGACTCTTCTTCGCAATGGGAAATCTGTAAGATAAAAACATCTGGCGATGTGCGATCGGAGTTTGGCGATGAGCTTCCTGAAGGGGTTGGGGAGTTTAGTTCGGCGCTAGAGAAAGAGTTACTTTCGGGGGGTATTGATCTGGCGGTGCACAGTGCCAAGGATGTGCCGACCTCTCTCCCAGAAGGTTTAGTTCTGGCGGCATTTCCAGAGCGTGCAGATGCTAGAGATGCGGTGATACGTCGAAAAGACAGCCCAGCGGCACCTCCCGCAGGATCTCGCTTAGGTACGGGAAGCCCTCGACGCTCTCTTCTTTGGTCCGAGAAGTGGCCACAGACCGAGATCCATGGGATTCGGGGTAACGTGGATCGACGGATGTTAAGATTGCAGAATGAAAAGAACTGGTGGGGAGTAATCCTTGCCTGTGCGGGAATCGATCGACTGGGTGGATGCCCTGAAGGATTAGTTATGGAAAGGCTAAGTCCTGATTGGATGGTGCCAGCCCCTGGCCAAGGAGCCTTAGCGATCGAGTGCCGCGAAGTGGATCTCAACTTACGAATGATCCTTGAAAAGATCAATTGTACCAATGTTCAGGTTTGTGTGGATGCTGAGAAAGCCTTTCTGAAGGAGTGGGGTGGAGGATGCTCCGAGTCGCTTGGGGCTTACGCTCAGTTAACTGGACGGGGTGATCTCGCTTTACGAGTGGCGGTAAAGGGAAAGAGGGGCCAGGTGGTTCGAGGTGAAGCCGCGGGTAAAGTCACTCAGGCAACGAGTGTGGGTTCAGAACTGGCGGAAAGAATTCGAAATGAGTAAGGAGGTAAAAGTCTGGTTGGTGGGTGCTGGACCAGGGAGTCCAGGACTACTGACGATACGAGCACGGGATGTTTTATCTCAGGCTGAGGTGGTGCTTTATGATCGGCTGGTCAATCCAGCTCTATTCACTTGGGCTCCCGAAACCGCGAAATGGATCGATGCGGGGAAAACACCTCGAGGACGGCGAATGGAACAGAATGAGATTCATCGACTTCTTTTACGGTATGCAAAAAAAGGCAAAAGAGTTGTTCGACTGAAAGGGGGAGATCCATTTGTTTTTGGCAGGGGAGGGGAAGAGGCGCAGGTTTTGAGCCAAGCAAGAATTCCCTTTGAGGTTGTGCCAGGCATTACCTCAGGTATCGCTGCCCCAGCTTTTGCAGGTATTCCGATTACTCAAAGAGGGATCAGTTCTGAGGTTACTTTTAGGATTGGGGCTCAGGCGGAGGGATCGACCACAGGGAAAACCTTAGTTGGATATATGACGGTAGAGGGTCTGGGGGAGTTTCTTTTACGAGCGCAGAATCTTGGTTTCGCAGGGTCAACCCCTGCAGGATTGATAGGAAGTGGAACATGCGTCAACCAGAAGACAGTCATCGGGACGATTACTGATCTAGCTCGAAAGGCAAAGAAAATGGGTGTAGGTGCGCCTGCAATTGTGGTGGTGGGTCCAGTGGTTGACCTGAGAAGAGAACTCGCCTGGTGGGAGAAACGTCCCTTGGCGGGAAAACGAGTTATTTTGACTATGAGTCGATCTCTTGGAAGTGGATGGCGCGAGAAGTTGGAAGGTTTAGGGGCGGAGGTTTGGGAGTTACCGATGTCAAAGATCGACTTGATTCAGCCTAAAAAAAGCTGGGTTTCTATTATCCAGCGCTCCGACTGGCTTGTTTTTACAAGTTCTGCAGCGGTACGGGCTTTTCCAAGCGCGATTGAGGATCTGCGAAAGGTGGCTCGGGCTAAGTTTGCCGTTGTGGGCAAAGCAACGGCTGAGGTTCTTCGGTCGATTGGGTTCGAACCTGATTGGGTCGGTCCCGGACCAGGCGGAGAAGCTTTAGCTCGCGGTTGGCCTCGGAAAGCCAGTGGTTCTATTCTTCATCTCGCCGGATCTATAGGCGACGGAAAGTTTGATTCACTTTTAAAGGCAAGCGGACGAGATGTTCAGAAGATTGTGATCTATAAGAACTCGGCAACTTCCTCAGTTCCAGTTCCTGTGAGGAGAGCTCTCAAGCAAGAAGGGGCAGACTGGGTGGTCTTTGCTAGTGGGTCGGCGGCGGTTCGGTTTCGACAATTATGTCCAGTCTGGCGAAAAGGTGAACCGCGGGTCGTGGTGATTGGCCCAGCCACCGCAAAAGCGGCCCGGAGTTCAGGTTGGAAGAGAATTGTGCAGTCTAATGAAGCATCGGTAGAAGGATGTTTGCGTACGATGCTTTAAACGCTCAGGATGGGGTATGAGTCCTGCAGATGTTTCAATGGAGGAGGGGCATTTGGCTCTAGCTATGGGGGAGATGGCTGAGGCGGCCATCCATTATCAAAAGGCGACTACCCTTGATTCTGGGCATGCGGATGCGTGGCAGTGTTTAGGTATGGCGTTGGTGAAGTTAGAAAAGTTGGATGAGGCGATAGTTGCATTAGGGAAGTTGGTACAGTTGAAACCGAGGGATCAGTTGGCCTACACCAGTCTGTCATTGGCTCTTGGTCGAGCGGGAAAGATTTCAGAAGCTGAGGAAATGGCGGCGAAAGCCAAGGTAGCAGCTTGGGGAGGTGACCCAGGGAAAATAGGTAATCCAGCGTAGCGACTCTTTACTTATTCTGTCTGAGCCGAATCTTGTCGCGTAAGGTGATGGCGGGACCACCCGCGAGCAAAGCTTTCTCGTAAGCACTTTTAGCTTCGCTTTTCTGGCCGAGTCGAAAATTAATATCGCCATAGTGCTCCAAGAGGGTGGGGTCATCGGGAACCATGCGGAGAGCCTCCTCGACGAGGGGTTTGGCGGCTGCTGGGTTTCCGAGTCGGTAAAGGGCCCATCCTTGGCTATCAAGATAAGCGGGGTTTCCAGGACTGAGTTGTACTGCTTTTTCAATCATAATGAGGGCTTCGTCGAGATTTCGACCCCGTTCGGCCCACATATAGCCGAGATAGTTGAGGGACTGGTGGTGAGATGGATTTAGTTGCAGAGCCCTGCGTAAGGCGACTTCTGATCGGGTCGATTGGCCTGACTGCTCGCAGGCCGAGCCGTACTCATAGTAAAAGCTAGCATCAAGTATCTCGGGGCGTTTTTGGGAGAGGCGCTCGACTTGAGCGAAGGTCGCGGCCGCCTCAGCCATACGATCTTGGGCTTTCTCGGTGAGACCACGGATAAGAAGGAGTTGAACTGAATCGGAGTAGATCCGAGAAGCAGATTCGAGGGTGAGCCCAGCGCGACGAGGTTGATTCAGTTTAAGTTGAAGTAACGCAAGCCGAAGGTAATCGGATAGAGGTGGATTCTTAGCAACGTGTAAGGCGAGAACTCGGTACATCTCGGCGCGAGCGGGAATACCTAATTCATCGTAGAGATTACCAAGGACGGGATAGAGATTTGTTCGCTCCGGTTTCTCCATGGCGACGAGTTGAAGGTAGGCGTCTGCCTCAGTGGGTTGGCCTGCTAGAATGAGGGTGGCGGCAATCTGTTCGAGAATGGGTAGTTCTTGTGGGCGTTCATTGGTATATTCGCGAAGGTAACGAACAGCCGTGGGGAGGTCATCGGCAGTTATGGCAATATCGGCTGCGCGCAGGATTAAACCGCTTAAAGAGGTGTTCATCTCGATTGCGCGGATAAAAGCGGGGAGAACAGCGGCGGCGATTTCCCGTTGAGATTTCCGCGAGAGTGCGGTGCCAGATCGAAGAAGGCCTTCGGCCACGCGAGCCAAGCGAGTGGGATCTTGGTTACCCCATCCAGCTAAAGCGGTGAGGGCATCGCGTTGGGCGATGGTGGCCGCTTCGCCCTTTTTCTGGCCGATGAGAGCCAGGCAGAGAAGGGTGGCACGTTCGGGCTCATCGACTGAAGAGGCGGGGAGGGCTTGGAGGAGCTCTAGAGATTCTGCCGAGCGGTTGAGGTCAAGCAGGGTACCGGCTTTAGCGAGGGTAGCGGCGCGAGACGTGGGATCGGCATCAAGCGCTTTGCTGTAGGCCTCGAAGGCTTGCTGACTTAATCCTAATGAGTCGGCGCGTCGTCCTTCGGTAAAGAATAGAGCGGAATCGACGCGTTCAGCACGCTGAGGCGCGCACAATGCGAAAAAGGATGTGCCAAGGAGTAAGGAAGCGCCGAGCGCCCCAACCTTACGTCTTGTAGCGGAGACGCTTCTTATGGCGGTTCGCGCGACTGCGCTTGCGGCGCTTGTGCTTCGCGATTTTAGACTTCCGCTTCTTCTTAACTGAACCCATAAGGACATCGTGGGGCTAGAAGGCCTAGGTGACAACCTTATTTAGCGGGTACTCAATAATACCTTCGGCGCCGAGTTTCTTAAGACGAGGAATAAGGGATCGAACAATTTTCTCTTCCATAACCGTTTCCACGGCAACCCAGCCATCGCGGGCAAGGGGAGATACAGTTGGATCCCGTAGGGAAGAGAGGGCTGAGTTGACCGACCCTAGAAAACGACGAGAGACATTCATCTTAAGTCCAACAAGGTCACGAGCCCGTAAGGCCCCTTCGAGTAGCATGGCGAGGTTTGTAATAAGTGTTCGCTGCGCTGGACGAGTCCAAACTTTGCGATTCGCGATGAGCTGGGGATAGGATTCGAGAATGGTATCGAGGATGCGAAGGCCGTTGGCTGCAAGAGAGGAGCCAGTTTCAGTGATGTCAACGACCGCATCGGCAAGTTCAGGCACTTTGACTTCGGTAGCACCCCAGGAGAACTCAACCTTGGCCTTGATCTTGTTTTTCGCGAGGTACTGGCGAACAAGGCCGACAGCCTCGGTGGCGATTCTTTTCCCCCGAAGTTGGGAAGGACGGCGGATGGGGGAACGATTGGGAACGGCGACGACCCATCGTGCGGGCTGGGCAGTGGCTTTGCTAAATTGGAGGGTGGAAACAACATGAATCTTGGCCTTGGTTTCCTGAATCCAGTCGCTTCCGGTTAGGCCAAGATCGAGAAAACCGTCTTGGACGTAAGGGGCAATTTCTTGAGCACGCAGAAGACGAACTTCAAAGTTTGGATCATCGATGGACGGACGATAGGTGCGCGAGCCGCGGGCGATCGAGTAGCCCGCCTTTCTGAATAAATCGAGGGTGGCTTCTTGAAGGCTTCCTGAAGGAAGACCGATTCGGAGGGGCTTGGCCATAGGAAAATCCTAGACGCAAGATGGGGTGCAGTTCAACCCACTGGAACGATTGCTGGCTGCTGTTGAGTGATACAGTGAATCGCGCCTAAGCCACCAACAAGGGCGCGGCAGTCGATGCCATGGACCTTGCGGCCTGGAAAGTGGGGTCGGAGTAGGTCTAGAACTACTTTGTCGGTGGGGGAAGCAAAGATAGGGACGAGAACGGCGGAGTTTCCGATATAGAAATTAGCGTGGCTGGCTGGATTGCGATGGTGCGGGCCATCGGCGCGCGGGGGCATGGGAAGCTGAATCACCTGGAGGGCTCGTCCGCCAGAGTCTTTGGCCAAAGAAAGCCGGTGGAGGTTGTCTGCCAGGGGGGCATGGTTAGGGTCTTGGGGATCGGATTCGACAACCGTCGCGACGACACCTGGTGAAAGAAAGCGGGTAAGATCATCCACGTGCCCGTCGGTATCGTCACCTTCGAGACCCTCGCCCAACCAGATAATCTTTCGGACCCCCAACCACTGAGAGAGTCGGGCTTCTATCTCAGGTCGAGACAGAGAGGCGTTGCGGTTGGGATTAAGAAGGCATTGTTCAGTAGTGAGAAGGGTGTCCTGCCCGTCGGTATCGAGAGAACCACCCTCAAGGACAAATTCGTGAGTTTCGAATGGGGTATCGGAAAGACGACAGGCGGCCGCAGGAATAACATCATCCTTATCCCAAGGACCATATTTCTTACCCCAACTATTAAAAGTGAAGTCATGGGCGACACGAGGCGGAGTCCCAGGGACTCGACGAAGCATAAAGATCGGTCCGCTATCACGAAGCCAAGCGTCATCATTGGGGATGGTCACGACTTTGAGATTTGGGGAGATCAGATTAGCCCGAAGGAGTCGCTCATGGATTTCATCCGCGGCCGCACAATCTTTGGCGATCAGATAAACTCTCTCGCCCGGGATAAGGGCGCGGATCATCTCCAAGTAGGTTTCTTGGACAGGCTCTAGGAGTCCTGGCCAAGTCTCGGCGTTATGGGGCCAAGCGAGCCACGTAGCTTCGTGAGATTCCCATTCCGCAGGAAAACGGTAGGCCGACCAGTCAATCCCGAGGGATGAGGGTAGGGGACTTTTCAAGACTTAAGAAATCGTTGATCCAGCCCAGCGTAAGCGTCGATGCGGCGATCCCGAAGAAAAGGCCAGTGCTGGCGAGTCGTAGCAATTTTAGAAAGATCGAGTTGAGCATGAAAAATCTCTTCCTTGTTTGAAGAGCCTTGAACAAGAACTTCGCCGAATGGGGCGACGGCAAAACTAGACCCCCAGAATGTAAGATTATTTTCACGACCAGTTCGATTAATCGAAAGAACGTAGAGACCGTTTGCGATGGCATGACTACGTTGAATTGTCTGCCAAGCGTTTTGCTGCGCATGGCAAACCGACTGCTTTTCCCCAGCGGCCCAGCCGATCGCGGTAGGGTAGATGAGAATTTGTGCACCTCGGAGGGCCATTAGACGGGCGGCCTCGGGATACCACTGATCCCAGCAGACGAGAATTCCTAACTTGCCCACAGGAGTCTCGATAGGATGAAATCCGGTATCCCCAGGAGAAAAGTAAAACTTCTCACTGAAACCTGGGTCATCGGGGATATGCATTTTGCGATACTTTCCCAATATCTTTCCATTCGGACCGAAGACAACTGTAGTGTTATGGTAAAGACCTTCAGTTCTTTTTTCAAAAAGACTGGCAACAAGTGTAACCTTATTTTTCTTGGCAGCTAGCGCAAGTGCCTGAGTGGTGGGTCCTGGAATGGATTCGGCGAGTTTGAAGCAGGCGTAATCTTCTTTCTGGCAAAAATAAAGAGAGCGGAAAAGTTCAGGGAGACAAACTAGTTTGGCTCCTGACTTGGCGGCGGTAGCGATTCGCTGAAGAGCTACACGCAGATTCTTGGCGGGATCTGCCGAGCAGCTCATCTGAATAAGTGCGGCGCGGACTGGGGAGGATTTCGAGGTGGCCATAAAAGATTTCAGCGTAAAGCGAGCGGCGGAGCGAGAATTTCGGATAGAATTATCGCTTGGCGCAGAGAACCTGATTCACTCAGCTTTTTCTGGAATGAATGTCGGCGCACTCCCTGGGGTTGAGCATAAGAGAAGGCGGGCTTGTCATGGACGAAGACTGGAAGTGGCGTTGCACTTTCCCCCGAAAAAGAATCGGTAAATACTTGAGGAAGCGCAGGAATGTGGGGACGAGAAGGTGAATTCTTATGGACAATGATGGGCGGAGGAAAGTCGATGAACGGTTTGGCAGGAGGAACTGCCCTCGGAGGAATCGCAGCAGGGGGTGGAGGAGATTCGTGGCGTCGACGACCGAGAGCCTCAAGTAAGTCACCGAATTCACCAAAGGGATCCACCTCTCGCTCAGGGTTTGCTTTCGATTCCTGTTGAGAGGGGGGTGTGAGCACTGGCTCGGTTGACTGCTTTTGCCTTTTCAGCCACCACTGGGCGAGACTGACGACGACGAAGAGAACTGGGACAAGCCACTCCACAAGAGATATCTTTCTTACTTCGAGTTCGGCTTGGCGGAATCCTTGGCGATGGACGAGCGCATTTCAGTGTCGGCCGAGACATTGCGGATTTTCTGATAATCCATAATCCCTAAGTTTCCTTTGCGGAATGCCTCTGCCATGGCCAGAGGGACCTGGGCTTCGGCTTCGACCACCTTGGCGCGCATTTCTTGTTCAACGGCGACGGCAGCGGCTCGACGCATTTCTGCTTTGGCTTGAGCGACCTGCTTATCTGCATCCGCCTGTTCGGCTTGAAGCTTCGCTCCAATATTCGCGCCCACCCCGACGTCGGCGATATCGATAGAAAGAATTTCGTAGGCAGTTCCAGCATCGAGGCCTCGATTGAGAACGTCTTTCGAAATGTCTTGGGGATTCTCAAGGACTCCTTTGTAGGTTTCCTTCGAGCCGATGGCGCGGACGATGCCTTCTCCGACGCGAGCGATGATAGTTTCTTCAGTAGCGCCCCCAACGAAACGATCCAGATTGGAGCGAACTGTGACCCGAGCGCGGGCGCGGACGGTGATGCCGTCTTTGGCCACTCCATCGATGGTGCCTTTACCTGAATCAGTTCCTGGGCAGTCGATCACGCGCGGATTAACACTGGTCCGGACCGCATCGAAAACGGTTTTTCCCGATCCTGATGTGGCGAGATCGATGGCGCAGCATCGGTTAAAATCGAGTTTGATGCCTGCCTTATCTGCGGCGATGAGGGCACGAATGACCTGATCGACGCTACCTCCAGCTAGATAGTGGGTTTCGAGTTGGGCAGTGGTCACCTCGATGCCAGCACGTACCGCGGTGATTCTAGCGTTGACGATGAGAGAGTTAGGAATACCGCGGAGTCGCATGGCGATTAAAGTGGGAATGCCGACGGGAGCACCTGAGGTCAGGGCACGCAACCAGAGTCCAAAGAAATTAATGAGGACAACCGCGAAGACCAAACCCACAACAGAGACTGCGATAAGAAGGATGATAGGCATAAGTAATGCTTACGGGAAAAGCGCTGAGAGGGAAATGAAAAGTTCCGATTGTAGAAAACAATAAAAAGTTGCTGTTTTTCTAGGATTTTTTCTTTGGGGTTGCGCTCGGACGAACAAAAAGGGTTGCCCCTTCGATTTGGTGAATTTTAATCGCGGTGCCCTGAGCTATAAAATGGCCTTCAGCCAAAACATCAAAGCTTTGACCATGGAATTCAGCCGAACCGCTAGGGCGGAGATCGGTTAGAGCTTTGCCTTTAAGCCCTGGACGGAGCGAGGAGTCGATAGGAAGGGAGGAGGGAGATACAGCACTCAAACGGAAAGGTCGAAAGAGAATAGTTTCAGGCAGATAACGGGCCGCGAGAAGAATGGCGGTGAGTCCTCCGAAGAATCCTAAGGCCAGGTTGATGGCGGGAAAGTGGAGTTGAGGGAGAGTGGGGAGCGCGGGATCCGTGGGGTATCGATCGATCATGGTGTTGAGGGCGGCAAAAAGGATGAGGGCAAGACCAAGAAGACCGGGAATAAAAGTCCCAGGGAAAAGAAAAAACTCGGTAATGAGAAGAGCGAGGCCAAGGAGCAGAAGGAGGGCGTTCTCATAGCCCGAGAGACCCGCAATGTAGTGACCAAAAAGAAAGAGAAAGGCACAAATCCCACAGAGCACCCCAAAGAGACCAAAACCGGGAGTCTTGAACTCGAGATACCCAAAAAGAAAAGCAGCACTGAGGAGTAAAGGGGATATGGTAATGATCCAACGACTAATGTTTTCAAATCCGGTGGGCTGTATTCGGACAATGACAGCTCCGGGTTGTACGGTTTTTTCGATTAGTGCTTGAAGATCGGGGACAACTCCAGCGGCAAGGAGCGGACGAGGGGGATTGCCTGTCGGTCGAGTGGCTTCTTGAGTGGTTAGGGTAAGAATATCTCCCTTAGCGACGATCTCTCGGCCATCGATTTTAAGGCCAATCTGCTTATTGACCATGGCATCAAAGATAGCGGGGTTGTGACCATTCTGTTCAGCAGCTGCACGAATCAGGGCGGCATAGCCTGAGACAAATTTAGGGGGAAGTTCTTTGGGCCCCTCTTGGCCAAGAGTCACGGGTGAGGCAGCGCCAATAATCGAACCTGGCGCCATCCAGATATGACGAGTAGAGGCGGAGATAAAAGCGCCAGCGGAGAAAGCTTCTTTATTGATGTAGGTATAAGTTTTATCGGTTGGCTGAAACTTAGCGATCGTGGCCATGACCTCCTTCATTGCTTCGCCCTCACCCCCAGGCGTATTCATATCGAGGACGAGAGCGGAGGCGTTTGCTGCCAGAGCTGCTTTGACTCCGCGGCGGACGACATAAACAGTTCCTTTTTGAATCTCACCTTGAATGGGCAGGACGTAGACAGGTCCGATCGGGGAAATGGGTGCAGAGAAAGAGGTGGGCGGTCCAACAAGAAGAACCGCCAGCAAGAGAGTGCGCGCTGAGGGATTTGAACCCCCGACCAACTGCGTGTAAAGCAGCCGCTCTACCCCTGAGCTAAGCGCGCGAAGACCGGTCCAATGATAATCCATCTTCAAGAGAAAGCGCTAGGGATAACAGACAACCTGCCAGACGAGACCATCTCCGTGTGAGAAGCAGACTATTGCCGTGGTGTAGTACTGATCGGATTCGGCGACATAGATAAGCATCCGATTGTAAATCCAGTCCACCCCTTGGATGTGATTGGGCATACGACCGAAGAATTGTAGAACTGATTCTCTTTGTTGCCCGACAAGAAGCTCGTGCAGTTGCTGGGGAGTGTAAGGAGAGGCTCCCCCTTGAAATGCGGTATCTTGAGCCTGGAGGCTTTTCGATAAGACCATGCAGGCAAAGAGAAGAACAGGGAAACAGGTAGATAATCGCATAAGCTTATTATCCTAGGTTCTGGATAAAGTGCCAGCCCTGCCTTGACCCATAGCTTTATCATTCCTAGGGATAGGGATGGTTTATCGGTCTCTACTTCTACTTTTCTTAGGAAGTCGGCTATGCCTTGCACCTGCTTTTGCTCAAGGGACTGGCGAGGATGAGAAGCGCCTCTTCGCACAAGGTCCCGCGCCCGCCAAAGGGGATAATGGAAAGTGGGGATTCCGTTCGTCGGATGGTTCGTGGGGAGTTGAGCCGAAGTTTGTCGAGGTGAAGCCGTTCCACGAAGAGCTGGCGGCGGCTAGGGAGAGCACGACATGGGGCTACCTTGATAAAACAGGCAATTGGAAGATTCCCCCACGTTTTTCGTGGGCGGGCGATTTCTCGGAAAATCTTGCGCCCGCTTGCGAGGGGGATCGGCTTACGGGCAAGTTTGGTTATATCGATCGGCAAGGAAGGTGGGCGATTGAGGGCGACTATATTTGGGCAAGACCCTTTCAGGAGGGGCTAGGGGCAGTAAAAGATGGTGCAAAATGGGGCTTCGTAAATCCAAAGGGGAAGCTTGTTGTGGAGGCAGACTACGATCAGGTGCAGTCCTTTTCTGGGAAGCTAGCCGCGGTGCAGAAAGGCGGGGCTCCCGGGGATAAAGAGACATGGTTCTATATTAAGCCTGACGGAGAAAAGGCTTTTGAGAAAAAGTTTGCTTGGGCTGGCTCCTTTCACGAAGGAATGGCACGAGTACAGACAGAGGATCGAATCACGGGCAAGTTTGGTTATATCAACCTAAAAGGAGAAATGATCATTCCAGCTAATTTTGATGAGGCCTCCGATTTTCGCGGGGGACGAGCTCAGGTTAGGGTAGGGACCCAGAACAAGTTTATCGATGGGCAGGGCAAAGCGAGCGAGTAGCCTGCTCATAGCAATCAAAGAAGGGCGACTTGCCTTCAGTCTTGGTTTACGTAGAACAAATTCATGATCATTACTTCAATGACCTTAGGTGCCGCGGTGGTTTTGGTAGCTGGGGCTCAGTTGGCGAAACACCGTAATAATAACCCTCACTTTCCCATCGCCATAGGCCTCGGTTTAACCATTCTGGTTCCGACATTATTGATTGCCTTTGTTTTGGAGTTGATTGTTCTGTGCACTTGGAATCCATTGATCTGGATGGAGTAAGGCCGGTTGGAGGGTGGTGAGGGGGTGGGATAATTTAGGTTTTGGGCTTGGTTCTGGTACTCAAGCCTGGGGATTGTCAGTTGGGTTTTTGGCTTTATGCTTTCAAACGGAACCGGGGCAGTCGCCGTCACTCCTCTACGGAGGTTTGGCGGAGGAAAGTCCGGACACCACAGGGCAATCCGCCCCGGGAAAGCTGGGGGCAGCTTCGACGCAAGTCGGAGTTGACGGAAAGTGTCACAGAAAATATACCGCCTAGCGCAAGCTAGGTAAGGGTGAAATGGCGGGGTAAGAGCCCACCACTTTCTGGGTAACCAGAGAGATAGATAAACCACGGATGGTGCAAGGCCGAACAGGGGGAATGGGTGGCCCGCCCGTTCTGCGCAAGCAGAACACCCCCGGGTTGGTGCTGCATCGGAACGGCGGTAACGCTGAACCGGAGTTCGCCGCAAGGCGGGCTAGAGAAATGACTGCCGGCCGACTGAGGAAACTCGGAAAGTCACAGAATCCGGCTTACGGGTTCCACAGGAGGAGAGCCGGGCGGCGTAAAGGCCGTCCGGCTTTCGCCTTTCTAGGACTGTTGGTAGGCCGCTTCGACTCGATCGGCGATATCTCGAAATTGACTATCCACTTCGTAAATCTTTTTAAACTCTTCGAGAGATTCATCTTTTTTGCCCATTTCTTCTAGGATCACGCCGAGGTTATAGATGGCATCTTTTTTTACTGCGTCCATCGCGACAATCTCAGAAGCCGCTAGGGCGAACTGTTTGGCTGCAAGATCGAGCATTTTTCGTTTTTGGTAAGAAACTCCAAGAAGGTTGAGAGCGCGGTGACGCACAGAAGGTTGCCGCAAGGCTTGCTGTAGTTCTGGAACCGCTTCTTTGTAGAGCTCATTCTCGATGAGAGCTTCCCCTAGATCATAACGGTATTGCAGGTCGTTCGGATAGCGGGCAACCCGTTCTCGCGCTCCCTCTAGTACTAATGTCTTGGCGCGGGCCTCGATTCCGGTGAGGAGGGAGGGATCCACCTGATCGGTGCGGGCTTGATTCATTTCGGCATCGAGCAGGGCAAGGCGTATTCGAAAAACAGATTTCTCGAGATTGGGATCGGTCTTTTGCGTCATGTCATAGGCAAACTGAAACCACTGAAGAGCGTATTCGAGAGAGCCCTGCTGTTCGCATAGCTCTGCAATCTGGCGGGCTAAGGTGACGTTTTGTGGCTCCTTTTCAAATTGGGCATGCAGTCGAGTCAGCTGTTCGGCCATGGCTTCAGCCGTTTTAACAACCTTTGAGGAGGCTTCGAGGGCCAGGCTCTCTTCTTTATTTTTCAAGGAATCTCGGAAGTCTTCAGATTTTTCCCAACCCCCGTCTTGGGTGGCAACCAACGCGCTGGCGTCTTTCATGCCTTTGAGAGCGGCACCGTCATTAGGCACAAGCTCGAGGATCGATTGATAAACATCGCGAGCTTTTCCCATTTCTTTGGCCGCGATGAGCGCTTTAGCGAGTCCGTGGAGATTGGCGGTGTCTTGGGGTTTTCCTGCTCGAATGGTTTCGTAAGCAAAGATTGCGGTTCCGGATAAATCATTGGCGAGGGCCATCTCGGCAAGGGCGCTGTTGGCTTGGGGGCTATGAGGGTCAAGCGCTAGGGCTTCCTCAAGTTTAGCCATGCCCGAGCCCAAAGATTTTCCCGCCGCCATCTTCGCCTGCATGATGATCGGGGTGATTCGAACTGCCGCCATGTTTTTATCCATCTTGGAGGCGCCTTTGGCCTTGGCCAATTGGCTGGCGCGAAGAAGTTTACGACCGTCGAGGAAACCTGGCTGAGCCTCGAGCACCGGTGGCATCAGCATCAAGACGTAGTCATGATTTTGGCGGGCCACGGCTTCCTTCGCCTTGCGGAAGGTGTCGACATGGGACCCTGTTAGCTGCGTGGCGGAAATCTCAGGCACAATGTGGAAACCTACCCTAAAAGGGCAAGTACCCAAAAGGAAAAATAACCATAGGTTTTACTTGCTCTCGTCGGTTGCTTGGTTCATCTCGCAAGGGGTGTATTTCGATTGTCTCTATATCCTTTTGGCGTTTTTTCTTGGATCTCTACCCTTTGGCTACTGGCTGGGACGTTTTCGGGGGGTCGATGTCCGCGGGCAGGGGAGTAAAAACACTGGCGCCACCAATGTGGGCAGGGTGTTGGGAAGAAAGTGGGGATTCCTAGTTTTGGCCTTGGATCTTGGCAAAGGATGGCTCGCGGTGGCCTTAGCAACAAAAGTGGGTCATGCAGGAGATTCGACGGCGGTGGGGGCAGCAGTGATGGCAGTTCTTGGCCACGTTTTTTCTCCTTGGCTTGGATTTCGGGGCGGAAAAGGGGTGGCCACCTCCGCGGGGGCCCTGCTAGCCCTTACCCCTTGGGTAGGAATATCGGTTATTGGAGTTTGGGGTGTTGTTTTTCTCATTAGCCGAATTGTTTCGGTCGCTTCTTTAGTGGCGGCTTTGGCTTTTCCCTTTTTAGTTTTGGGCCTCGATCCAGGGCGACTCCTTTTACAGTGGGCTGCAGTGGCTATGGCCGGATTGGTCTGGATTCGCCATCGGGATAATCTCGTTCGACTCTTTCAAGGGCGGGAGAGCAAGCTGGTAAAGAAGTGAAAGGCATGAAGATCACCGTTCTGGGCAAAGGAGCCTGGGGAAAAGCTCTGGGAGAAATTCTGCAAACTCGTGGACATGACGTGCACTGGGTTGAAAAAGGCGGGCGAGAAATTCCCAAGGGAACCGACTTAATCTGGATTGCCTTACCTACTCAAGTGGTTCGTGAAGTTCTGCAAAACCTGCACTCGTTTGCAGGTATGTGCCCAGTTGTTAATTTATCCAAAGGGATTGAGATTTCTACAGGCCAACGGGTAAGTGAAATTGTGGGTCACGTTTGGCCTGGAACTCCCGTCGCGGTTGTCTCGGGGCCGAGTTTAGCGGCCGAACTGGTACAAAGGGTCCCCACCGCCCTAGTGGCCGCTGCTCAAGAAGAATCTCTCGCCACCAGCGTGCAGGCGGCGCTGCACGGCACGGCTTTACGAGTCTATCGCAGTACCGATCTTGCTGGGGTGGAGTGGGGTGGTGCCTTGAAGAATGTTTACGCTTTGGCGGCAGGAATGTGTGTAGGCCTCGGCCTCGGTGAAAATAGTTTAGCAGGACTGACGACGAGGAGTCTTCGAGAGATGACGCGGGTCGCGGTGCAGTTCGGGGCACGAGAGGAGACCCTGCAGGGCCTGAGCGGAATCGGGGATCTTCTTTTAACCTCCTACAGCCAGGCGAGTCGGAATCGCAGAGTCGGTCAACGGATCGGAAAAGGGGATTCCCTTGAGAAAGCTATCGCCTCAGTCGAAGGAGTTTGTGAGGGAGTTTGGACAACGCAGGCCCTCCATAAAATGCTGGCGCGAAAACATGTGGAGGCTCCGGTAGCTCACCAACTTTACCAAGTTCTCTTTGAGGGAAAGTCGCCCAAAGAGGGTTTAACTTCGCTACTCGATCGTGATTCGAAAGCGGAGGCGGAATAGTCGAGATTACATGTTCGACGAAAAGGGGCAGGGGAGGAATGATAGCTCCCCTGATGAATGTTGGCCGATGGCTCCATACTCGATTGCGCGTTGAAAATCTTGAGAAGTCTGTTGATTTTTACAGGGCTGTCCTTGGGCTGAAACAGGTATCCAGAAGCACCTCTCCTCGCGGAAGTACCTTGGTTTTTCTGCAGTCTGAGGCAGGGGGTGAATGCTTGGAACTTTGTCACTACCCAAAAGCAGGCCCGGTAAAAGTACCTGCGGATCTGATGCACCTGGCGTTCGAGGTGGAGGATCTAGAGGCCTTTGGGCGCCATGCTACGGCCAAGGGTTATCCATGGTCCGACGGTCCAACTCAAACTCAAGACGGAGAGCATTTTGCCTTTCTTGATGCGCCCGAGGGGTATGAGATTGAAATCATGCAGAAAGCGAAGAGCACATGACGAATCGCCCAATCGTGATCGCTCCCTCGATATTGGGTGCCAATCTAGGTCGAATTGAGGAAGAGGCGGAGCGAATCCGCGCCAGCGGAGCAGAGTGGGTGCACATCGATATTATGGACGGTCACTTTGTTCCTAATATTTCATTTGGAGCAAATATGGTTCGTACTTTGCGCCGCGTGATGGGCGAGGCTACCCTTGATGTGCATCTAATGATCGAGCAACCCGATCGTTATGCGGGCGACTTTATTGAAGCAGGAGCCGATTGCATAAATGTTCATCTAGAGGCACGACACCAGGTGGCGCGAACCTTGGCGAGTATTCGAGAAAGGGGTTGCCGTGCGGGCTTGGCGATTAATCCTGCCACCCTTTTAAAACATGCGATCCCGCTTTTACCACTTTGTGATCAGCTCATCTGCATGATGGTCAACCCAGGTTTTGGTGGGCAGGCGTTCATTCCGGAAGTTCTTCCAAAGATTCGGGAAGCAAGAGATGTGATTGTTCTGCAGAACTATAACGTGGATATTACAGTCGATGGCGGAGTCAGTGATGCAACCGCGGCAAGTTGCTCCGCTGCCGGAGCCAACATCATGGTGGCCGGCTCCCATCTTTTTAGCCAATCCGACCTAACTCAAGCGGTTGCCAATCTCCGCGCGGCTGCTGGTTCGGCGAATGTTTCAGGGTAGGGTTAAACTCTTCCTTTTTCTATGGACCCTATCCTTACTCGCAACTTTTGTATCATTGCTCACGTCGACCACGGCAAGACCACCCTATCCGACCGTTTGCTGCAGGCTACGGGCCTGATCGCTGAACGGGACATGCAGGCTCAACTACTCGATTCCATGGATCTGGAGCGGGAACGCGGCATCACGATTAAAGCTCACCCGGTGACGTTGAATTACAAGGCGAAGGACGGCCAAAACTATCGACTCAATTTAATCGATACTCCAGGTCATGTAGATTTTTCCTACGAGGTATCACGATCTCTGGCCGCTTGTGAGGGTGCTCTGCTTGTAGTGGATGCGGCGCAAGGCGTGGAAGCCCAGACCGTAGCGAATGTGCATTTAGCCAATCGCGAGGGCCTGACTCTTATTCCAATTATCAATAAGATCGATCTACCGAGCTCAGATATTCCTGGAGTCAAAAAACAGCTGGAGGAGATTTTGGCCATCCCTGGAGATGAGGCGATTCTTGTCAGTGCAAAAACAGGCCAGGGGATCAGTGACGTCTTGGAGGCAATTATTGCTCGCCTGCCGCCCCCCAAGAACGCAGACGGGAAGGAACTCAAAGCTCTGGTATTTGACAGTGTTTTCGACACGTTTCGTGGCGTGATCGCTTATGTGCGAGTGATCAGCGGAGAAATCACGGCAGGTACTCATATTCAACTCATGCAGAGTGGGCGAAAATACGAGACTAAGGAGGTAGGGACATTTACTCCCAAAATGACTGTGGGAAAGAAACTAGGACCAGGAGACTCGGGATATTTAGTGGCTAACCTGAAAACCACCGCAGAGATTGATATCGGAGACACCATTACCAGCTCAATCCACCCCGCTAAGGAACCGTTGACTGGATTTCGCAAGGTTCAGCCGATGGTTTTTTCAGGCCTCTATCCCATCAATACGGAGGATTTCGAAAAGCTTAAGACGGCCTTAGGCAAGCTTCAGGTCAATGATTCCTCCTTAGTTTTTATTCCCGAAAGCTCGCCTGCACTTGGGTTTGGGTTTCGATGCGGTTTTCTTGGGCTTTTGCATATGGAAATTGTTCAGGAGAGGCTTTCGCGTGAGTTTTCCATGGAGGTTTTGTCCACCTATCCCAGCGTTATTTACGAAGTCCGTTTGACTAGCGGCAAAATCCTTTCAGTTGAGAACCCGGTGCAACTTCCCGATCCCAGCGTGATCGAGGAGATACGTGAACCCATGGTGACCGTCTTTCTCCTTTGCCCGAATGAGAATATCGGAGACCTAGTCTCCATGGTTCGAGAGAAAAGAGGGGATGTAAGAAAAACCGATTCACTGGATGCCAAGCGAGTCATGCTGACCACCGAAATTCCTTTGAGTGAGATTCTGGTTGATTTTAGCGATCGGATTAAAAGCATTACTCGCGGATATGGTTCGATGGATTACGAACACGGTGCTTATCGAGCCGATGATTTAGTTAAACTCGAGATTCTGGTTAACGGGGAGCCGATGGATGCCTTTAGTTGCATTGTCCATCGCGAGAAGGCTCCTTCTCGCGGGCGTGCCCTGACCGCTAAACTTAAGGAGGTGATTCCTCCTCAGCTCTTTAAGGTTTCCCTGCAAGCGGCCATCGGAGGGAAGATTGTTGCCCGCGAAGATGTTAAAAGTGTTGGCAAGAATGTGACTGCCAAGTGTTATGGTGGTGACATTTCTCGGAAACGGAAACTTTTAGAGAAACAGAAGGAAGGAAAGAAGCGAATGAAGCAGTTCGGAAAGGTGAATATTCCGCAGGAAGCTTTCCTTCAGGTCCTGAAGGCGTTCGGAGATTAAATCATGATCGACCACTTCTTTTTTGGAAAAGCGAAAGAAGAGCGTACCCAACTCCGTGCGATCTCACATTTCCTGGCTAAGCGAGTGCGCTACGGCAGGGATATCTTGCCGACGGCACTTATTGCAAGGCTTCAGGAGGCGAGAAGCCTTTGCGCCAAGGCACTTGACTGGCGGATTATGGCAGGAGATAGACAAGGAATTCTCACTCAATTAGAGGGTTCCTATGGAGACTTACTTCGGACTGATCGACATCATGGCCGCCGCGAAAATGCCGAGGTGGCTTTGGTGGCGATAGCTTTAGCACTCGGGGTGCGTGCGTATTTTTTCCAGCCCTTTAAAATCCCCACTCATTCCATGCGACCTACCTTGCTGGGCATATTAAATCAGCCGGAACTAAGCTCTCCGCCCCATTTCTTTCCAAGAGTATTTGATTTTATTTGGCTTGGTAAAAGTTACCACCGCGCCGTTGCTCCAAAAGACGGCACTATTCTATCCGTTCGCGAGGGGCGGTTGGGTGGATTCATTCCTTGGACCACCACAGAGATTATTGCGGATGGTTGGTCACAAACCCTCTGGACATCTTTGCAGGAGGCTAGGGAAGGTGGTTTGCGATTGCGTTCCGGTGATCAGATTAAAGAGGGTGATATTTTGGCTAATTTTAGTTCGGCGACAGGTGACCATCTTTTCGTCAACAAGATGCTTTACCAGTTTCGTAAACCGAAAAGGGCCGAGACCTTCGTCTTTACCACGGATCGAATTGAAGGCATTGAATCGGGATTACGCCTTCGCGGGATTGAAGGCTCCCAGTACTATATTAAGCGCTGTGTGGCCATTGGTGGAGACGTGGTCGAGGTTAGACCCCCAGAACTATGGATTAATGGAACTCCTGCGGAAGCGGCGGCTTGCGCAAAAGTAGCCTCCAAGAGTGATGGCTATCCTGGGTATACTTTTGGTCCGAGTTATCTGGCGAAAAGTGGTGATCAGTACCGCATTCCTGGCAAGGATTATTGGGCGATGGGTGACAATAGCCCGAATAGTTTCGATAGTCGGGGCTGGGGACCTGTTCCTGCTGCCAATCTTGTTGGTAAAGGTGCCTTTGTTTACTGGCCGTTTACTAAGCGCTGGGGGCTCATTCAGTAGCCACGAGGTTTTTCCATACGAGGCCTATTTGTCGCACAATAAACATTGTATCAAACTTGTCGCCATCTGGTAGTGATACTGAGGCGGTTTTAGTCTGTCAACTGCTATTTTGCTAAATTGATACGATTCTTTTGCCGCTTGGCAATATGTACGGCACGGGCTGCCCTAGCCTTCTTTAATCCCTCTAGACGCGCAGGCGTTACCTTGCTGCCGCCCTTCTTGCCCAACGCTGCCATGTACCTTGAAATTGATGGGGTTAAAATCTGATCTTTCACGCTGGGTGGAATAAACGCCGAACGATATCTCGTCAAGCCTTGTCCTTTAATCGGGCACGT